>CAIWTL010000177.1 GCA_903915555.1 uncultured Micrococcales bacterium
GAAGGCCCAGAAGGTGGGCGACATCTTCGATCCTGCCTGTCATGGTGTACCGCTGAAGTGCCGCCCACGCGTTCAGACGGCCGATGGTGAGAGGCACCCCGGCGGCCCGCCCGAGGGAGGCGATGGCCTTGGAAGCCATGGCAGAACGAACGTGCTCTTGGGGCGAGTTCCCGCGGTAGGCGAGTGGCTCCTGCGCCACAATGCCGACAAGGCGGCGGGTCTCCAGGCGGTCCTGAATGAACTCTCGGTGCTCAGGCCGAACGGTGATCGTGCGAGAGCGACTCTTGCCTGAGCCTGGCGTGAGGATCTGCCATTGCTCCGTATCGACATCATCACCGCAGATGAATCCGACCTCGCCAGCGGTGACGCCTGCGGCTGCCAGCGCCAGGGTCGTGGGCTGAACGGTGTTGAGTCGCTGGCTGGCTGTCCAGGTGATGATCGAGACGTCGTCATCCGTCAGGATTGGTCGTTGGGGAGCGATTCGGGCCGGGAGTGTCGCATCCACCGCGGGAAACGCCGCGGTGATTCCCCATGCACGCAACCGGGTGTAGGCGAACCGCACCGCCCTCCGGCGGCGGTGCTGAGCTGCCACGCTGACGGGCTGGACCTGACGACGCCGACCCAGGTCCGGAGCGGTGACCCAGCGGTCGAGTAGGTCGGAAGCCTCATCGACCGACTCCGCGCCTTCCAGTTGAGCCCAGGCAAACCCTTCGCGGACATCGCGCATGGTCGTGGCGGCGGAGTTCCTGGTGGTGGCGCCGGCCTTGACTGCGCAGCGCCGGTCCTCCGCCAGCAGTTCGATGGCGGCGTCGATGCCCAGCGGGGCGGCGGGGTCGAGCGCCGAGAGCATGTCCGCGAGCCGCTGCGGGCGAGCCGCGCCGTTCATGTCCACCTCCGCGGCGATGCGAGCAGCACGCTTGCCGTCGATGCCCGGGAAATCCCAGAGAGTGGATGCGTCCATACCCATTCCACTAACGGATGACCCAAACAACGGGAGACCGCGGTCGTTCCGAGGCCGTTGTGATTGCGACCGAGGCGCGGATGGGACGCGGTGAGGGCCGAGGGCGTTCGTCGAGTTCTGCATGATGCTGGTGTTCTCGGTACGTTGCCTCGATCGCGACCAGGTGCGGTCTCACGACGCCAGATCAGGTGCGTGTCGACACGCTTCATGAGTCGGATCCATCCCCGAAAGGCGCCTGGTGGAAAAGGATCTTCATCGCGAGGATCTCCGCTTTGGCCCGCTGGTCAGGATCCATGGCGGCGTAGGAGTCGATGCCTTGGAGGGCGGCTCGTGCCTGCGACTGTGAGGTCAGCGTTCGTTCAACGATTGAAGCGGCGATCACACAGTCGGCAGCGTGGAGTCGCCGGACATCAAAGACCAGACCAGTTTCGGTTGCGGAAAATCGCACCGCACGAGGCTGGAGAACGGGTTGGCCCTTCCCCGCCGCCCAGACTGTCCGGAGCTGTACCAGGTCGACGAGCACGTATTGCGCGAACCGGTCACCGACGATGTCGGTGAATGCGTACAGGTACACGTTCGCCGATGAAGGATCCGTCAGGATCTTGTCTGCTTCGGTCGGAATTCCCGCTGGTGCATTGGCACGCAGCACGAACTCGTGCCCGTAACTGCCGAGGTGGGAGAAGGAGCGGACTCTCACGGCCAGCCGGAGTCCTGGTTGCTGGATGTGACCGAGGTAGTCGGTGGCCTTCTGGACATCGTCGAGGTGAGGGGCTCGGTCCACTGCGACGGAGGGCGGCGACAGCAAGTGCTGGAGGTCAAGCCGATGAGTGTTCAGAACCTCAGCGATGAGGTCGTCGTAGGCCCAACTGGCGTTGATCGCCTCGAGGCGACTTACGGCGATGTTGACCGACGACTGTCTGAACATGTCTATAACTGTAGACCAAGGTTCCGCCAATATGTCTACAGAAATAGACTCGTTCGCGGTGGGCGGAATCATCGGACGTTGCCGATAGGCTCGAAGCGTGGGCAAGAACGTGGACGTCGACGACTTGATTGACGCTCACGACGTGGCCAAGATTCTCGGCCTGGGCCACTCGAACTCCGTGTACGGCTACTTGCGGCGGTACC
>CAIWTL010000178.1 GCA_903915555.1 uncultured Micrococcales bacterium
GGGGCGAACCGCTGCATGCCGTGACCGGCGCCACCACGACCGTCGCTGATGCGGTAGGTGCCGGCGCTGTGCCACGCCATGCGGATGAACAGCGGCCCGTAGTGGCCCCAGTCGGCGGGCCACCAGGACTGCGAGTCCGTCATGACCCGTTCGATGTCCCGCTTCACCTCGACGAGGTCGAGGGCAGCGAACGCCTCGGCGTAGTCGAACCCGTCATCCATCACGTCGTCGACGGCGGGGCGGAGGCGGGAGAGATCGAGTCTTTCCGGCCACCAGTCGTCATTCGTGGTACCCGATCCCCCGAAGGGGCAGCGTGCCTCGTTGCTCTGGTCCATGACCGATCCTCCTTGTCGATGTCACATTCGGTGGACTTCGATTCGGATGATGCGACTACCCCAGCGATAAGTCCAATACCAAGTTCTTTTGATTCCCATAATCAAAACCTATGATGTCGCCATGGGCCGACCATCACTGCGACAACTCGAATACGCCATCGCTGTCGACGACCACGGGAGTTTCAGCCGCGCCGCCGCTGCGCTCTTCGTCTCGCAACCGGCGCTCTCGGCTCAGATCGCCGAATTGGAGCGACGCCTGGGCGTTGCCTTGTTCGAACGACGTCGCAGGACGTGCTCCCCCACGAGCGCGGGGCTCGAGATCCTGCCGCGAGCGCGAGACATCATCCTCCTGGTCGACGACATCGTCCGTGCCGCAGGCCATCATGCGGGCACACTCGCCGGTCCGGTACGCGTGGCTGCCATACCCACGGTCGCGCCCTACCTCCTGTCCACGGTCGCCCGGGAGCTTCGCCACTCATGGCCTGATGCTGAACTCGAACTGCTCGAACTTCGCACGGAGCAACTCGTCGAAGCTCTCTCGACAGGAGCCGCCGACGTGGGTCTCCTCGCAATGCCGGTCGAGACGGCTTCACTCCACGTCGTCGATGTGGCGTTCGAACCGTTCACTCTCGCAGTGGCCGAATCCCATCCTTATGCGGCATCGAAAGAGATCACGGCGAGTCACCTCGCTGAGACCGACATCCTCCTCCTCGAGGATGGCCACTGCCTCGGTGACCACGCACTCACGGTCTGCCGACTTGCGGGGGCGAGACGACACCGGACCATCCATCAGGCCAGCCTGACGGTCCTCACACAGCTAGTCGCTGGCGGTGATGAGGCCACCCTCCTGCCGATCTCGGCCGTACCCGTCGAGACTCGCCCGGACTCGGGCGTCACTGCGATCCCGATGTCGGATCCGACCTGGGGTCGACGTCTGGCACTGGCGTGGAGATCGAGTGATCCTCGGGCCGGGACCTTCAACGACGTGGTGCCATCGATCTCCGATGCGATCCGATCGACACTCGCGGGGTGACGAGTCGGCTGATCAGATCTGCCTCAGCGCTGGAACTACGACGGCTCCCGGCCCATCGAGTCGAGTTGGCCTGCCTGGACCGATCGGCCGCCGTGCCCTTCCCGTAACCTTTGAGTAACGGACACGGTGAAAGGCGGTTCCGAGCGTTCGAAAACGGCTGGAGCGGACGACGGGACCCGTCGCTTCGCTCCTCCCGAATCGGGGGACCCTGACAGATGAATGAGCCCGACCTTGCGGCCGGGCTCTTTCATTTGGAGCGGACGACGGGATTCGAACCCGCGACCCTCAC
>CAIWTL010000179.1 GCA_903915555.1 uncultured Micrococcales bacterium
AGTCCGACGTGCTCGGTGAGGTCACGATGGTCGTGGCCGGTGCTGAGGTGGCTCCGGATGCCGATCCCGAGCAGTTGGCGGAGGCGGTGGCGGCGCTGATCGCCGAGGGGATCTCGCGCAAGGACGCCGTGCAGCGCGTGGCCGCAGAGACCGGCGCCGGCCGGCGGGCGGTGTACCAGGCGAGCCTGACCGCCCCGACCCCCGCGCGACCCCCCACGGACCTCCGATAGCGTCGAACGATGCTATCCGTGTTCTGCTCCCCCTCCCGATACGTCCAAGGTCGGGACGCCACCCGGGCGTTGGGGGAACAGTTGGCCCACCTGCGCCTCCCCGGACCCGTGTTGGTCGTGGCGTCCCGCTCGAACATCGACCGTCTCTCCGAGACCTGGCGGGATTCGTTCGCCGCCGCCGGGTTGGAGTACCGGGTCTTCCCGTTCGGCGGGGAGTGCAGCCAGGCGGAGATCGACGCGGGCGTCGCGGCCGCCCGCGAGCTCGGGGCGAGGACCGTCGTGGGAGCCGGTGGGGGCAAGGCGCTCGACACCTCCCGCGGCATCGCCTCGGAGATCGGTGCGGCGATGGTGAACTGTCCGACCCTCGCGTCGAGCGACGCCCCGTGCAGTGCGCTGTCGGTGGTCTACACCGCCGGTGGGGAGGTCGAGCGGATCGCGCTCTACCCGCGTAATCCCGAACTCGTCCTCGTCGACACCACACTCGTCGCGGGGGCGCCGCGTCGGTATCTGGTCAGCGGGATGGGTGACGCCCTCGCGACGTGGTTCGAGGCGCGCACCGTCATCGAGGCCCACGGGGCCAACACGCTGGGCGGGGCTGTGACGTTGGCTGCCCGGGCGATCGCCGAGTTGTGCTGCCAGACCCTCTTCGCGGACGGTGTCGCCGCTGCCGACGCCTGTGACGCGGGAGCAGTGACGCCCGCCCTCGAGCGCATCGTGGAGGCCAACACCCTGCTGTCGGGCCTGGGCTTCGAGTCCGGTGGCCTCGCGCTCGCCCACGCCGTCCACAACGGGCTGACCGCGGTTCCGGAGACACATGGCAACCTCCACGGCGAGAAGGTGGCGTTCGGGTTGTTGGTGCAACTGGTCGTCGAAGGGCGGCCGCGCGCCGAGATCGAGCAGGTGCGCGACTTCTGCCGCGCCGTGGGGCTGCCCACGTCACTCGCGGACCTCGGCCTGCCCGACGCCTCCGACGACGTGATCGCCGTCGTCGCCGAGCGCACGGTCATCCCCGGCGAGTCGTCGCACAACGAGCCGTTCGAGGTGACGGCGGACATGGTCGCCGACGGCATCCGCGCCGCTGACCGGCTGTGACGGGACTGGCAGAATACGAACATGCCCGACAAGTCGTTCTACGCCACGACGCCCATCTACTACGTCAACGACGCCCCCCACATCGGGCATGCCTACACCACGGTCGCCGGGGACGCGCTGACCCGGTGGCGCCGACAGCGCGGCGAGCAGGTCGTGTACCTGACCGGCACCGACGAACACGGAACCAAGGTGCAGCGCAA
>CAIWTL010000180.1 GCA_903915555.1 uncultured Micrococcales bacterium
GGACTCCGTCGCAGGAAGTCGACAAACGGACCTTTCTCCGCCGCGTGTCGTTCGATCTGACCGGCCTGCCACCGACTCCCGAGGAGGTCGATGCCTTTCTTGCGGACATATCGCCTCAAGCCTTCGAGACCGTTGTCGATCGATTGCTCAGGTCGCCTCACTATGGCGAGCGGTGGGGCAGGCACTGGCTGGATCTGGTGCGGTATGCCGAATCGACCGCCAACGATGCCAACGCCGTGATGGGATACGCGTGGCGATATCGGAACTATGTCATCGACGCCTTCAACAACGACCTCCCGTACGAACAGTTCCTGATCGAGCAGCTCGCCGGGGATCTCCTGCCGACAACGGAATCGGTCGCCGTCAACACGCGGCGGATGATCGCCACGGGCTACCTGATGGTTGGCCCGAAGGCGCTGGCGGAGACGGACAAGGAGCAGTCGCGGCTGGACATCGTTGACGATCAGATTGACGTGACCGGTCGGGCGATGCTCGGCCTGACGCTCGCGTGCGCTCGCTGCCATGACCACAAGTTCGATGCGGTGCGCACGACCGACTATTACGCCCTGGCGGGGATCTTCCGCAGCACCGAACCGTTCCAGAACGAAGTCCGCAATGCCACGATGTGGTGGGAGTTTCCGGTTCCACAAGGGGCGGGCGTCGAGCCGATCACGGTCATGGCGCCGAAGGAGACTCAACCGCGCAATCTCCGCGTGCACCTGCGCGGGAATCGCTTCACTCTGGGAAAGATTGTCCCCCGCGGCCCTCTGGGGATTGTGGCTTCGAACTCCGCCACTCCCGCAAGCGAGACCAACCCCATCATCGATCCCCATCAGCTGACCAGCGGAAGGCTGGAACTGGCCCGCTGGATCGCCAGACCCACGAATCCCCTGACCGCCCGCGTCCTTGTTAATCGCGTCTGGCAGTTACATTTCGGACGCGGCATTGTCGAAACCCCCGACAACTTCGGCACGCGCGGAGCACTCCCCACTGATCCTGCTTTGCTTGACTGGCTGACAACGCAGTTCCTCCAGAGTGGCTGGAAGCCCAGGCACGCTTCAGCCAGGCACGGATCGACGCGATCCGGACCCTCGGCGAGATCGCGCGGGTGCGCGATGCGGCCTTCCTCGTCGTCTCGGGCGACGTCTTCGAGACGAACCAGGTCAGCCCGCAGACGGTACGCCGGACGCTGGACGCGCTGGGCGCGGTGCCCGTGCCCGTCTTCCTCCTGCCGGGGAACCACGACCCGCTCGATGCAGCCTCGGTCTTCCGCTCCCGGACCTTCGTGGACGGCTGCCCGCCGCACGTCACCGTGCTGGACGACGGGCGCTGCCATCCGGTCGCGGGCGCGGAGGTGCTCGGCGCGCCCTGGAGCTCCAAGCGGCCGCTCCGGGACCTCGTCGCGGACGCGGCGGCGCAGCTGCCTGCCGGCCGGGGCGTGCCGCGCGTCCTCGTCGGCCACGGCGCGACGGACGACCTGATGGAGCTCGGCGTGAACCCCGCCATCATCCGCGTCGGGGACGCGGAGGCGGCCCTCGCGGACGGACGGCTCGCCTACATCGCCCTCGGCGACCGTCACTCCACGACCGCGGTCGGCAGGACGGGCCGGATCTGGTACGCGGGCGCCCCGGAGCCCACGGACTACGACGAGACGGATGCCGGGAACGCGCTCCTCGTGGAGCTCACGGACGACGGCGCATGCCGGGTGGAGAAGGTGCCCACGGGGACCTGGCGCTTCGTCCGCGAGCGCTTCGACCTCGACGGCCC
>CAIWTL010000181.1 GCA_903915555.1 uncultured Micrococcales bacterium
GCCCACCAGCGACAGGAGCACCATCACCACGGTCGTCGGGCGCTGTCGCCGCAGCGACCAGCCCAGTTGCCGGGTCCAGGGCACGTCGGGGAGTGGTGGGACGATGACGTCCGAGGGCGCCGGCAGTGGGGTACGGCGCGTGAACCGACTGGTACGCCGATTCCGCACGACGGTTGCCCCCCGGTTGCGGGGCAGCACCGCGAAGGCGTCCTCACCCGAGCCGGAGACGACCGGCCCGGGCAGTTCCTGCCACCAGCGCCCCAGCCTGACGAGCGGACGGGTCAGCAGACCCGAGGCCGCAGCCACGGCATCTCCTGGGGGGAGGTCGCGCTCGACCTCAGGATCGGACGGCCTGACGCCTTCCCCGATCGAAGCGGCGGCGACCGAGTAGGCGTCCACGAGGGGGTCGGCGAACCGCTCCCCCGCATGAGCGACGTGGTCGGGTGTGGCGGCCGTGCTGATCGACGAGACCGCCTGGTCGAGGAACTCCGAGTCAGCCATGCAGCAACTCCGCGAACGTTCCGGATGTGCGCAGTTCGGCGTAGGTGCCCCGCTGGACCACCCGCCCCCCGTCCAGGACGACGATCTGGTCGGCGTCCCGGATGCTGGACAGCCGGTGGGCGATGACGAGGCACGTGCACCCGCGGCGCCGGAGGTTCTGCTCGACCTCGGCCTCCACCAGCGGGTCGAGGGCGCTCGTCGCCTCGTCGAGGACGAGGATCCGCGGGTCCCTCACGAGGGCGCGCGCGATCGCGAGGCGCTGCAGCTCACCACCGCTGAACCCGCTCTCCCCACCGCTGACGAGGGCGTGGAAACCGCCGGGCCGCGAGATCACAGCCTGCTCGATACAGGCGTCGGAGGCCGCGATCCGCAGTTGCTCCTCGGTGACGGCGTCGTCCCAGAGGGTCAGGTTGTCGCGGATGGTTCCGGGGAACAGCAGCGACGTCTGGGGGACGTAGGCGACGTCGGCGGTCCGGCGGTCCCGGGGGACCAGGAGTCGGGGGGTCCCGTCCAGCAGGATGTCCCCGTGCCACGGGCGCAGTTCGCCGATGACGAGGCGGGCGACCGTCGTCTTGCCGCTTCCGCTGCTGCCCACGACGGCCAGGCGGCTCCCGGCCGGGATATCGAGCGACAAGCCGTCCAGCAGGGGCGGCCGGTCGCGGTCGTAGCCGAAGGTCACGGAGCTGACCGACACGGTGCCATCCAGCCGTTCCGGCCATGTGTTGTCCCCGATCGCCACGAGTTCGGGGTCCTGCGGTTCGCGGAGGACCGCGTCGGTCTGGCTCTGCGCGCTGACCACCGATTGGAACAGGACACCACCGAACACGAGCATCGCGAGCGCCTCGAACAACATCACCGCGAACGCCTCGGCCGCCACGACGGTGCCGATCGTGATATCCCCGCGCATGACCAGGAGGCACCCCGTCGCCAGCACGGCGCCGAGCCCGAGTGAGGCGGTGAGGACGGGCACGAGAGCGAGGAGTTGTGTCGCGTTGCCCAGCCGACTGAGCGAACGGGCGTTGGTCATGCGGGCGCGCGACCACCGGCGGAAGGCGAACTGCTCCCAGGCGGCAGCCTTGACCGATTCCTCGGCCGCGACGACGTCCGATGTCAGCGACGTCAGTGCGACGAGGTCCTGGTCACTCGCCTGTTGGAGGTTCCTGCGCCAGCGCAGGATCCCCAGCGAGGAGGCGACGGAGCAGGCCGCGACGAAAAAGGCGGTCAGTCCGATGGGTGCGCTGAGAGTGACGAGAGCGACGGCGAAGACCACGGCGTTGAGGACGTTGACCAGCGCCAGTGGCAGGAGCATGCCGCCCTGGAACGCCAGGCGTTGCCCGGCGTTGATGCGCGCCACGAGGTCGCCGGCCCCGAACCGGGCGACCGTCGGCGGCGGCAGGGTCAGGACGTGCCAGGTGAATCCCAGCATCCCCGTCCGGCTGAGGCGCAGGACGAAGCGGCGCAGGACCGCGTACTGCAGCACGACCACCGCCGCGCTGACCGCGGCCGCCGCCGCCAACCCCACCAGGACGGGGGCGGCCCAGCCCTCGTCTCCGGCGACGAGGTACCGGTCGACGAAGAGGCGCAGCAGCAGCGGAACGCCGACCGCCGGAACGAGTCCCGCGGCCGCGGCCACCAGGGTGAAGGCCACGGCGGACCTCCCCTGGGCGAACACCGATCGCACGGACGCCGACCGGGACCGGTCGGGGACGAACCGGTTCCCCGGTCGCCCGTCGACGATGTCGTAGGTCGCCAGCGTGACCTCGTCGGCCGTACCGGTCGGCATCGTCCCGAGCGACGCGGTCTGTGCGGCCAGCGTCTCCCGGTCCACATCCCGCCCCGACCGGCGCAGCAGGTCACGTGCCGCTGTCACGGGACCATCCAGTCCACGACATTCCCGTCGCGGGTGACCACCTCGACGGCGACCAGGGTTCCACCGTCGAGAGGCTGGGTCGGTCCCGTCCCGATCGTCCACGTGACGCCCGTGGGGGTGTCACCGGGCGCCATCTCGATCGTCGCCTCGGTCACCGGACCTCGGCCCAGCCAGTAGTCGGCCAGCTCGGCGTTGTCGCCCACCAGGGTCAGGACGCGTTCCCGGGAGACGGCGGTGGGAGCCACCGAGACGACGCGGCCCTCGATGAACCCGTACTGGGCCGCGGGGGCGTCACTGGGGGAGACGTAGGCGGCCATACCGGGCGCGACCGTCTCGGCGGCGGCGGCCGGCAGGAAGGCCGAGACCCGCAGCCGACGGTCCGCCGGATCGATGAGCGCCAGCGGCTCGCCCGGCGAGGTGAACCGGCCGGATCGGGCCCGGACGTCCACGACCGTCCCGGTCACGGGCGACCTGAGCACCGTCATGCGCCCGTCGGCGTCGTCCCTCACGGCCACGGCCGCTTCCCCCTCGTGCACCTGATCACCGGGTGCGATGTGGACGAAGCCGACCGTCCCGGAGATCCTGGTCCCCAGTTCCGTATAGCCGCCGACGGGCAGGATGATCCCCTCGCCGTTCACCGTCTCCGGCGCTCGGCCGAGGAACGCCCAGAGTACGGCCGCCACGACGAGCAGGCACAACCCCACGAGTGTGGCCACGAGGCGCATCGGCGTGAGTGTCCCGCTGGCCCGGACCTCGCCGGCGGGATCCTCTGGGGCCTCGACCATGAGGTCAGCCTAGAGAGGAGTCCGCGTCGCTGGCGGCGGATCGCGATGAGAGCCTCCGGTGGCACGGCGCTCGCGCCGGCTGGGCACAATGGCGCTGTGGATCACCGTGCGGCCGAGCGGTCGAGCCGCGACCTCCTGCGGTCGTGGGCGGCGAGTCCGGGACGCGCTGTCGCGTGCCGGGTCGTGACACCCGAGCGGTCCTTCCATCACCAGGTGCAGGGGAACACGGCGTTCCCTGCCGCGAGCCTGTTGAAGGTGCCGCTCGCCATCGCCGCCGAGGATGCCATCCGACGGGGTGATCTGACCGGGACGGTGCCCGTTGCTGCACTGCGGTCGGGGCGACCTGGCGCCCTCGAGGTGCTCGCCGCCGGGCGGGACCTCACGCCCACCGAGGTCCTCGGACTGGCGATCGCCCTCAGCGACAACGACAGCGCGACGTGGCTGTACCGACAGGTCGGTATGGCGGCCGTCCGGGAGGTACTGGCCCGTCTGGGGTGCGCCGGGACGCGACTGGCCGATGCCGAACGTCCCGACGTCGGACCGCTGACCGGGGTCACGACAGCCGACGATGCGCGGACCCTGGTGACGGCCGCCGCGGATCCGGTCGACCATCCGCTGGTCGCCCACGCCCTGCGCAACAGCATCCAGTCGTCACGGATCCCCCTGGGGGCCACCGAGGCCGATGTGCGACTCGCCCACAAGACGGGATCGCTGGCGGGGGTGGCCCATGATGCGGCGGTCATCGACTGCGACACGGGAACGCTCCACATCGCTTTCCTGTCACGGGATCAGGGCGACACCCTCGTCACCGGCTACGAGATGGGCATCTGCACCCGGGAGCTCCTCGAGGTGTGGGGGCTCGGTGCCCGGACGACGACGGGGCTGGCATGAGCGGGGTGCGGCGCCGCGCACGGCAGGCCGGCGCGTCCCTGTCGATGGGCGCCGCGGTCGGTGTCGGCGCGACCGGGTGGTGGCTGGGGCGTCACTGGGTGTCGCTGCGTCGCGCGATCGCAGCGCGACCCGCAGGCAACGCGATCGTCGTTTTCGGCTGCAGTGTTCTGGACGACGGACCGAGCAGCGAGTTGCGGGCCCGGCTGGATCACGCGCTCCGGTTGTGGCAGGACGGCTGTGCCCCCCTGCTGGTCGTCAGCGGCGGGGTCGACCGGGGGATCGACGAGGTGACGGTCATGCGCCGCTACCTGGAGCAGGCCGGAGTGCCGCCCGAGGCGATCGTCGACGGCCGCCCGGGGGACAACACGCGCGCCACGGTATCGACCATGGCGGATCTGGCGCTGGGGCCGTACGTCGGGGTCAGTTCCGCCTACCACTCCCGCCGTATCGAGTCGGAGTGCGCACGGCAGGGGATCGATGTCGTCATGAGTGCTCCCGCGACCACGCCGGAAACGGCCCGGCCGCGGACCCACGCGGTGCGTTTCCTGACCGATGCGGTCGGAACGCTCTGGTACGCGGTCCCCCCGGCGGTGACGCAGCGGGTGGACGTCGGATGGCTGCGTCACGAGATCCCCCAGTTCCTGACCGGCCGGGAACGACCGCCCCGACTCTCCGGCCCCCCGGACGAGGACCGGCCGTCCGAGGCTGGAGCGGCGCCACCACTGCATGTGGCACCGGGTCACCCTTACTCGCCGCTCCCGTCGCTCCGCGACGTGGACCGTGCGGTGCGGACCGCGGCGGCCGCCGACGAATCCATCCCCGGTCTCGACATGCGGGTCGCCGACCAGATGGCGCTCCTCGAGTCGTGGGTCGAGGCCTACGACGACCTCGACTTCCCCGACGAACCCGGTAGTGGCAGGTTCTACTACGCCAACAACTGGTTCACCTACGCGGACGCCGTCGGATACGCGCTCATGCTTCGTGACCTGCGGCCCAGGCGCGTCGTCGAGGTGGGGTGCGGATTCAGTTCCGCCCTGGCGTTGGACGTGGCGGAACGGTTCCTGCCGCAGGCCCCGGCGTTCACGTTCATCGACCCCGACCCGGTCCGCCTGCGTGAGGTCACGCGTCCCGGCGACCTCACCGGTCGACTGCTGGCCCGTCCTGTCCAGGATGTGCCTGTCGAGCGGTTCCGGGAGTTGGCGGCGGACGACATCCTCTTCGTGGACAGCAGCCATGTCCTGAAGGCGGGGTCGGACGTCCAATACCTGCTCGATCACGTCCTGCCGGCGCTGGCCCCCGGTGTCCGGATCCACTTCCACGACGTCTTCGCCGCCTTCGAGTACCCCGACACGTGGCTGCGGCAGGGGGTCGCGCTCAACGAGGCCTACGCGGTACGGGCGCTGCTGTCGGGAGGTGACCGCTACCGCGTGGTGTTGTCCGTGCCCCACCTGGCGCGACACCACCGGGCCTGGTTGGCCGAGCACATGCCGCTGATGCTGGCGGGGGACTTCCCGACGGGGGGGATCTGGCTGGAGAAGACCTGACGTTCGGGGCGGGCCGCGGCACCGAACACGGGTCACAGGTGGATGAGGGCGGTCATCTCGTCGTCGAACGCGTGCACCAGGCCATGCGGGTCCGGGACGTTGTCCCGGTCTGCTTTGAAACCCACGCGGATGGTGCCGTCGAAGCTGAAGATGCACTCGTTGAGGGTCTGGATGCCGGCGCTGGGCGCCCAGCCGAGAACAGTCGTCACGGGGACGCCCGCGAAGTAGCGTTCCCGGCGGGGGCCGGGGACGTTGGTGGTGATCCCGATCGCCTTGGCCGAGAAGAAGTCGATCATGCTGCGGGCGAGGTCGGGGTTCAGTGTGCCGAGGGCCTCGATGGCCCCGAAGGTGACCGCTGCCTCCGGGCTCGACTTGATCTGGTCCATCCGGGTCTTGGCCGCCCGGACCCGCGCCTCCGGTGTCTCCTGTCCGACCGGGAGACTCAGTACGACAAGGGCGAAGCGGTTGCCCAGGTCCCGGGGAAGCGGGCGGTCCAGGGGGCGCAGATTCACCGGCACCATCGTGGCGAGGTCGTGGGGCGCGCCGCCGTGGTCGATCACATGGGTCCGCAGTGCTCCCGCCACCGCGGCCACCATGAGGTCATTGATCGTTGCGTCGACGCGGGCGCCCGCGTCTTTCACGGCCGATAGATCGTGCGGACGGGACCAGACCGCGACCTTGTCGACCCCGACGGAGCCCGTGAGGGGGCTGCTCGGTGTGCCGGCGAGCAGGAGTTTGTTGACGATGTCCGGGGTGTTGGCGACGAGGTTCATGGCGTCCGACAGCCGACTGGGGTCCGCGAACGAGGCGAGCCGGGACATCGTGTGCAGTCCGCCGCGCACCGCGTCGTTCACGGCGCCGGTGGCTCCCCCCACCAGGTCTCCGATGCCCGCGGATGACGGCCCGGGCGCGGGATCGCTGGATGAGAGGTCCTCGAGGTCGGCGGCGGGACGGTCGTCGGTCAGTTCGAGCAGCACACGGGCCAGTGCCGTGCCGTCGGCGAGTGCGTGATGGAACCTCGCGACCATCGCCGAGCCACCCCCGTAGCCGTCGAGGAGGTGCACCTGCCACAGCGGGCGGTTCCGATCCAGAGGTTGGCTCATGAGCCGACTGACGTAGCGCTGCAGCGCCTCGTCGTCGCCGGGTTGCTCCAGTTCGCCGACGACGACGTGGTTGGCCACGTCGAAGTCCGGGTCGTCGACCCAGTTGAACCCCCCGAGGGGATTGCGTGAGGGCACGGGGATCTGACGGAAGACCGGGTAGCGATCGGGCAGTCGGCGGCGCAACACGGATCGGGCGCGTTTCCGGTCGACCGGCGCGGCCATCGTCATGACGCCCTCGATGACCATGAGGTTCTCCGGGGTGTCCATGGTGAGCCACAGCGCGTCCACCGCCGACACAGATCGTTTGCCGTCCGCCATGCTGGCCCTCCCTGGAACTGACAGCGTAGGCGGCGGCCGGGGAGGATCCCCGCCGGGCCCGGATCAGGTCCTGGGTCGGCGGAGGAAGAGGTACCAGGTCCCCTCGACCGAACGGAATCCGAAGGTCACCCTGGTGGTGATTCCGTTCGACAGGGTGGCACGTCCGGCACAGCGCAGCACCACTCCGTTCTCCGGGGATTCGATGACCCTGTCGAGCCGGGTGGCGAGCGTCCGGATGGCCGTCACGTGCGGACGTCCGCGCCCGGCGGCCTGGGTGAGGCTCCATTCGACGACCTGACGGCGGGCGGAGTCGCACCACTCGGTGGGTGACGCGCGCCCGACGTCGCGCACTGCTGCCGTCATGGACCGGGCGGGCGAAGCGGGTAGCGCCAGGGAAGCGGCTGTGAGGCAGGCGGCAGCGACGGTCGAGGCCGACGCACGTGCCCGGTTCATATCCCACTATCGGCTCCCGGTGCACCCGGATGAGCGGTGGGCGGCCGTGGGCGCGAAGGATGCCCCGAACGGACGAATGGCGCCCGCGGCGTCGATCGCCGCGGGCGCCCTCCGCTCGGCCGCCGTGGAGCCCCTACGGCAGCTTCACGTGCCCGTTCTTCATCTTCCACATGAAGTACTTCTCGAATGCGATCTTGAACGCGTGGTTCTGCGGGCCGGGGACGAGTACCCCGTGCTTGCGCGGAGGCAGCATCTTGTCCGCCAGGATCATGACGCCGTTGTTCCCGGCGTCCATGACGCAGATCGCCTTCATGTCGGCGAACTCCTTGTGCTCGGCGGGTGCCTCACCCTTGATCTGGTGCACGACGTTCTCCGCGGCGACCCGGGCCATGACCTCGGTCGGGAAGCCGGTCTTCGGCAGCCCGGTGGGTGTCGGGGTCTGCCACGGAACGGCCACCGCCGCTGCGATACCCGCTGCGTAGACGTTGTCGTACTTCTCGGTCTGCCAGGTGTCGCGAACCTTGACGTACCCCTTGTCATCGGACAGGACGGACTCCTTGACCACGTCCTGACCCACGAACGGTGGCACGATCATCGAGTACTTGAACGGAAGCGATGTGCCGTCCGCGAGGTTGACGGCATCGGTGTCCACCGACTCCATCCCCACGCTGACCTTGGCGTCGATGCCCTCTTTCCTGAGGAACATGCCGAGCAGTTGCTCGCCGTGTGGCAGTCCGCCGATGCCGAAGTGGCCCAGGAACGGCTCGCTGGTCACGTAGGTCAAACTCACCTTGTCCTTGAGGCCGTTCCGCTTGAGTTGGTAGGCGGTGTTGAAGAGGAACTCGTAGGCCGCGCCGAAGCAGCCCGCCGACTGGGTGGCGCCGATCACGATGTCACCGGGGTCCTTCAGGAAGCGTTCCCAGGCCTCGCCGGCCTTGATGGCATCCTCGAGGGTGGTGATGGTGACGGCATTGCCGTCGGTCAGTCCCGGGATCACGTCCATCTTGTTCTGGTAGCCCGTGGCGATGATCAGGTAGTCGTACGTGTAGTCCCGCCCCCCGGCGGTGACGACCTGATTGTCGGGGTCGATCGACGTCGCCGCTGCGTTGACGAAGTGGACACCGTGCTCCTCAAAGGTGGGGGCCACGGGGAAGGTGATGTCCTCGGGGGTGCGCTTGCCGAAGGGCAGCCAGATCAACGAGGGGTTGAACAGGAATCGGTCGCTGGCGGACAGGACGGTCACGTCGACGTCGTCCTCCAGAGCGTGTTTGACGTGCAGTGCTGCGTTGAGTCCGGCGAAGTTCCCGCCGAGAATCAGGACCTTGTCGGTCATGGTGGGCTCCATTTCCTGCGGTCGGTCAGATCTTGTCCGTCCGTACCTCCAGTGTGCCCTCAGTACCCCCCGGGGTATCTGGCCAAAGGTCAGCAACGTCCGGGACCTAAGTCCCGGTCCGGCGCGGGCCGCGACGCGTACGGTGGAAGTGGAGGCGATCACCATGTCGACATCGCAACTCCCCGACATCCACGTCGTTCCGACCGCCGCCGTGCCCGGCGTCACCTGGCGCATCGTCACGGCCATCGTGACCGGCGCGTTGGCAGCATCGGCCTACTACGGCAGTTGGTACCTGACCGAGGAGGTGGCCACGCGGCAGTTGCCCGTCGGGCCGCCGCAGTTCCTGCCGGGGAGCGGATGGGGATTCGGCGCACTGGCGCTGCTGATCCTGGTTGCCGCCCCCATGACAGTCGCCTGTCTCACCGCGATCGCCGGACACAGTGCTGCGGCAGTGGCGGCGATGGTCGCCGGGGCCCTGCTCATGGGGTGGATCGTGGTGCAGGTCCTGCTGATCGGCGTGGTCTTCTGGCTGCAACCGGCGATGCTCGTCGCCGGGGCGGTCGTGCTGGCCCTGGGGATGTGGGCCTATCACCCCCAGGCGGTGAGGTCGACCGGGCCGTGACATCCGTCGGTCCGTCGCGGGTTCCCGGGGCGCGGGTTGCAGCGGCGCTCAGGCGGTGAGTCCGTCCCCGGACTCGCTGTCGCCGTCCTCGAAGATGCGGTCGATGCGTTGCGCCAAGGGCGGGAACGGGGGAAACGGAACCGCGGCGCGGACCCACTTCTCGGCGGCGACCCACGTGGGTTCGATGCGGTTGTCGTCCTGGAACAGCGTCAGGGGTTCGGTCGAGCCGCGGTCCAGGTACGCGACCCATGCGCTGTTGTGGTCCAGGTACGCCGCCTGGGCCCGCAGCACCTCGCTGTGCCACGGCAGGAACGACAGTGCCGCAACCCCGGTGCCCGCCGCGGCGACGTCGTCACGTCCCCGGGCGCTCACCGACTCCAGTTCGCGTACGGCGGCCTGCTTGTCTGCGGACGTGGCGTCCGACGGTAGGTCGACCGCGCCGATACCCTCCTGGGCGACGGTCATGGCGGCCTCGGAGCGTTCGATGGCGCCGGCGAGGCGGGTCATCTCGATCGTTCGGGTGGCCCAGTCCCCGACGAGGCCGATGAACCCGACAGCGACCATCGCGATGCACACCCAGAAGACGACCCGTGCCGCACGGCGCCGGGGTGGGTCCGCGATGCGGGGCGGTCCGACGGGCGGCGGGTAGTTCAGGGCCATCGGGTGACGGTCAGCGGCCCGCGGGGGTGACGCCGAGATCCAGGCCGGCCAAGCCGCGCTTCTTGGCCGCGAGACGACCGGCGATGTCGGACACCGCCGCAGCGGCCTCCGAGTCCGGTTCGGTCACCACGAGCGGTCGCCCGTCGTCGCCGCCCTCGCGCAGTCGGGGGTCGAAGGGCACGCGGCCCAGCAGCGGTACCGGTGCGCCGAAGGCCTGCGACAGGGTGGCGGCCACGGTGTCCCCCCCGCCCGCGCCGAACATGTCGATGGGCTCGCCGCAGTGCGGGCACGCGAAGGCACTCATGTTCTCGATGACGCCCGCCACCCGCTGCTTTGTCTGTGTGGCGAGCATGCCCGCGCGCACCGCGACCTCGGCCGCCGCCTGTTGGGGGGTCGTGACGACGATGAGTTCGGACTGCGGAAGCAGCTGGGCGCAGGAGATCGCGACATCCCCGGTGCCCGGCGGGAGGTCGAGGAGCAGGACGTCGAGGTCCCCCCACCAGACGTCGGTGAGGAACTGTTCGAGGGCGCGGTGCAGCATGGGTCCACGGAAGGCGACCGGCTCGGCGGTGCCCCCTGGCTTGAACGGCAGCATCGAGATGGCCCGGACCCCATATCCTTCCGGGGGCAGGAGCAGGCCGTCCACCACGGTCGGGGGGCGGCCCAGACCGAGCATCCGCGGCACCGAATGCCCGTAGATGTCTGCGTCGAGGAGGCCGACCGACAGGCCGCGCTCCGCCAGTGCGGCCGCCAGATTGACCGTGATGGAGGACTTGCCGACACCGCCCTTGCCCGATGCGACCGCGTAGATGCGGGTCAGGTTGCCGGGTCGGTTGAACACGATGTCGCGGCCACCGCCCCGAAGGCCCTCGCGCATCGTCTGGCGCTGATCGTCGGTCATGACTCCGAGTTCCACCTCGACGGAGGAAACCCCGGGGACCGTCTCGACGGCGCGAGTCACGCGGTCCACGATCTCGGAGCGCATGGGGCAGCCGCTGACGGTGAGCAGGACGCGCACCGCGACGCTGCCCCCCTCCCCGATGGTGACGGCGTCCACCATCCCC
>CAIWTL010000182.1 GCA_903915555.1 uncultured Micrococcales bacterium
CTGAGGGTCGTCGCCGAGCTCACCGAGCAGTCACGGCGGGTCAGGACACCGGTAGTCATCACGGCGACAGGCCCAAGGCCCGCATGCGGTCGCTGTGGGACTCCGTCATGCGAGCGAGCATCTGCGAGAACTCGGCCAGCCCCGCCCCCTGGGCATCCGGGCCACCGACGACGAGTTCGGCCAGGTCCGGACGGTCGGCGGCCACCCGCTGGGCCTGGGCCAGCGCCTCCCCCATGAGCCGACGCCCCCACAGCGCGAGCCGTCCCGCGGCCCCCGGATCGGCCGCCAGCGCCTGCTGGACGTAGGGCACGACGAACTCCGCCCGGCCGTCGTCGGTCAACACGCCGTCCAGGAACGCACGCGTGTCGGGGTCCACATACGCCGCGATCTCCCGGCCGAAGTCCCCCGCGATGCCGTCCCCCACATACGTCTTCAACAGGCCCTCCAGCAGATCGCGCGGAGCGGTCTTGGCGTGGAACTGCGACAGGATCGGCAGGTAGGAGCCCACCACGGCGTCGGCATCGGCCCCGACATCGCGCAATCGCTGCAGGATCTCGGTGAAGTGTCCGAACTCCCGACAGGCGATCTGCCCGAGCGCCGCCTTCGCGTCCAGGTCCTTGGCGAGCGCGGAATCCCGGGCCAGAGTCTCGAACGCGAACAACTCACCGGCGGCGACCAGACCCAGCAGGTCCACGACGGGCGGGTCGGTGGCGCTGACCTTGACCCGCAGCCTAGCCATGCCCGCAACGGGTTGGCTCAGCCTGCAGACACCCCTCACCGGTGTTGCGCGTAGGATGGAGCCACAGACCCGCCGGCGACGCACCGCGTCACCGACCACCGAGATCGGATTCGGGCGGGTCGGACAGACCGGACCCCGATGGATCCGGCCGCTGACCACACTCTCCGGGTGATCCGGGGAACCCCTAGCCGGCCGCGCAGAGGGCCGGGAAGAACCGGAGAACCGTGACAGAAGAACTCGCCCCCACCTTCGCCGAACTGGGGGTGCGCGACGAGATCGTGTCGGCACTCACCGCCGACGGCATCGAGCGCACCTTCCCCATCCAGGCGCAGACCCTGCCCCTGGCCCTCGGTGGACAGGACATCATCGGACAGGCCAAGACCGGCACGGGCAAGACCCTCGGTTTCGGCGTTCCGCTCCTGCAGCGCATCCAGGCCCCCGCCGACGGCGACGTGGACGGCAAGCCGCAGGCCCTCGTCGTGGTTCCCACCCGGGAACTGGCCATCCAGGTGGGCAAGGACCTCGAACAGGCCGGCGCACCCCTCGGGATCCGCGTACTCACCATCTACGGCGGTCGGGCCTACGAGCCACAGATCGAGGCGCTCACCGCGGGCATCGAGGTCGTCGTCGGAACCCCCGGACGTCTCATCGACCTGGTCACCCAGCGCCATCTCGACCTGTCGGCGGTGCGCGTCCTCGTCCTGGACGAGGCCGACGAGATGCTCGACATGGGCTTCCTGCCCGACGTCGAGAAGATCGTCGCGAAGGTGCCCGCCGAGCGTCAGACGATGCTGTTCTCCGCCACCATGCCGGGCCAGATCGTCTCCCTCGCGCGGCGCTACATGAGCCGCCCGATGCACATCCGGGCCGCGGACATCGGCGATGAGGCCGCGACGGTGGACGCCATCGAGCAGCACGTGTGGCGCGCCCATCCCATGGACAAGATGGAGGTCGTCGCGCGGGTCCTGCAGGCGGACGGCCGCGGGCTCACCATGATCTTCACGCGAACCAAGCGTCGCGCCCAGCGCATCGCCGACGAACTGACCGAGCGCGGTTTCGCGGCCGGCGCCGTCCACGGCGACCTGGGCCAGGGCGCCCGCGAACAGGCGCTGCGGGCCTTCCGCAACGGCAAGATCGACGTCCTCGCGGCGACCGACGTCGCCGCGCGCGGCATCGACGTCGAGGGCGTCACCCACGTCATCAACTACGAGTGCCCCGATGACGAGAAGACCTACGTCCACCGCATCGGCCGCACC
>CAIWTL010000183.1 GCA_903915555.1 uncultured Micrococcales bacterium
ACACCGGCGTTCTTCACCACGGCTCCCTCGGGCGCCATCGACCCGGACAGGATCGTGATACCGCCACTGGCCGCGAGGGGCTGCTCGGCTGCCCGCAGGATCGTGCCGTCGGGGTCGGGCGGTGCGATGTCGGCGAGGTTCTCGGCGACGGTGCGTCCGGTGACCGTGAGGCAGTCCCCGTGCAGGAGTCCCGCATCGAGCAGCGCCTTCATCACGACGGGCACGCCCCCGACACGGTCGACGTCACTCATGACGTAGCGGCCGAAGGGTTTCAGGTCCGCCAGCAGCGGCACCCTGCTGCCGATGCGGTGGAAGTCCTCCAGCTCGAGTTCGACCTCCGCCTCGTGGGCCAGCGCCAGCAGGTGCAGCACCGCGTTGGTGGATCCCCCGAACGCCATCAGGACCGTGATGGCGTTCTCGAAGGCCTCCCGCGTCATGATCTGGCGGGCGGTGATGCCCTGCCGCAGCAGGTTCACCACGGCCTCACCGGAACGGCGGGCGTACCCGTCGCGACGCCGGTCCGTGGCCGGTGGGGCGGCCGACCCCGGAAGGGACATCCCGATGGCCTCGCCGATGCTGGCCATTGTGTTGGCCGTGTACATGCCCCCGCAGGCTCCCTCGCCGGGGCAGATGGCCCGCTCGATCCGGTCCACGTCCTCGCGCGACATCAGCCCCCGGGCGCAGGCACCGACCGCCTCGAACGCGTCGATGATGGTGACGTCACGTTCACTGCCGTCGGACAGTGTGACGTGGCCGGGAAGGATCGAACCGGCATAGACGAACACCCCCGACACGTCGAGCCGGGCGGCTGCCATGAGCATGCCGGGCAGCGACTTGTCGCACCCCGCGAAGGTCACCATGCCGTCGAGCCGTTCGGCCTCCATGACCGTCTCGACGGAATCGGCGATGATCTCGCGGCTCACTAGCGAGTAGTGCATGCCCTCGTGCCCCATGGAGATACCGTCGGACACCGAGATCGTGGCGAACTCGAGGGGATATCCACCGGCCGCATGGACGCCCTCCTTGGCGGCCTGCGCCAAGCGCTGCAGCGACAGGTTGCAGGGGGTGATCTCGTTCCACGACGAGGCGATGCCGATCTGGGGCTTGCTGAAGTCCTCGTCGTCCATCCCGACCGCCCGCAGCATGCCACGGGCCGGCGCCCGCTCCAATCCGTCGGTCACCTGGCGGGATCGGGGGCGGATGTCCGGGGTCTCTGTCATGGCGACAGCGTAGCCGCGGCGCCCCGGAGCGTCATACGGCGAGGCGATGTGACTGGCCGACTGCGGAATGTGACACTGAGGTGGTGTTCCGCAGCAGACTCGTCGCACTCCTCGCGGCCGCCCCCCTCGTCGTGGCGGCGTGTTCGTCGGGTGCGGCCCAGCAGACCGCGACCACGACCTCGAGCGGGCAGCCGGCGGTCACCGGAGCCGCATCGCCGTCGGCCGCGTCTCCGTCGGTACCGCCTTCCCTGACTCCGACGACCGAGAAGAGCGCCTCGCCGTCGGCGAGCGCCACGGTCGACCCCGACGCGAAGGTCATCTACCTCACCTTCGACGACGGGCCCTGGGTCCCTTACACCCAGCAGATCCTGGATGTGCTCGCCAAGAACGACGCCACGGCCACCTTCTTCGTCGTGGGCGAGATGGTGCAACAGCATCCCGATCTGATCCGGAAGATCCACGAGGCCGGGCATGCCATCGGCAATCACACGTGGGATCACGCCAACCTCACCGAGGTCTCCGAGGAGCAGGTGAGGTGGGAACTGCGCAAGACCGCCCGGGCGGTCGGGCCGACCATGGCCGCATGCATGCGACCGCCGTACGGCGCGACCAACGAGACGGTTCGCCGCATCACCCGCCAGGAGGGCTACCGGACGATCCTGTGGACCCACTGGGCGGTGGACTGGGAGCAGCCCGCGATACCGGAGTTCCTCGGCTACCTCGAGGACGCCACACAGGACAAGGCCAACATCCTGCTGCACGACGGGGGTGGCGACCGGCCCAACACCGTCGAGGCCGTTCGCATCATGCTGCCGCGCTGGATCAAGAAGGGGTACTCCTTCCAGGCCGTCCCGCAGTGCCTCACGCCGCACCGCGGCTGACCCGGTCCCTGGCTGCTCCGCCCTACCCCTGCGGGGCCTCCTCCGGGAACAGAACGTCCCGGACGACGGAGTAGGTCGCCTCGTCCCGGGCGACGACGAGTCCGCGGGAACTGTGGGTGGACGCCCGGTACTCCGAACCGTCGGGACGCAGCGCCACCCCACCCGCCTCCTGAGCGAAGAGCACCCCGGCGAGATGGTCCCACGGCTGGGTCCGGCCGAACACGACGAAGTCGTCCTCACCGGTCATCACCGCCGGGTACTCCGCCCCCGCGCAGCGCAGGCCCGGGAGGAGAGAGGCGAAGTCGCCGGCGGACGCGTCGATGTGCCGCGCCGTACCGCGCGGCAGGCCTGACACCGACGCGCGGCCCGTGAGTTCCGCGGCCGGGACCACCCGGCGCGGAGCGACCGCCACGCGGTCACCATCGCACCAGGCGCCGCCACTGTCCTGCGCCCACCACATGACGTCGGCGATCGGGTCCAGGATCCAGCCCGCGAGGCATCGGTCGTCCTGCAGGAGAGCCACCATCATGGCGAAGGGACGCCGACCGGCCGCGAAGTTGTTCGTCCCATCCAGCGGATCCACGACCCAGACTGCGCCGTCGGCGATGCCGTCGAGCACGCGGGGATCGGCATGGGCCGCCTCCTCGCCGATGACACGGCTGCCGTCGTACAGCTCCGGAAGGCGCGCGGTGAGGATGTCCTCGCTCGCGCGGTCGGCCTCCGTCACGAGGTCTCCGGGGCTCTTCTCGAAGATCTCGGCAGTCCCGAAGACCGGCAGGATGACGGTTCGTGCGACTTCCCGCATGAGTTCGGAGACGGGTTCCACGAGGGGAGTGGCGCTCATCCCCCGAGTGTGACGCGCCGCTGCGGCCCACGTCGCACGGTCGGGGGCGTGTCCCCGGTCGTTTACCCTGTTGGGATGCACGAGGAGTTCGACCTCATCGCGGGAGACGGCACCCGGCTGACTGCGTGGCGGAACAGCACGGTCGACGGGCCGCCCGTGCTCGTGTGCAACGGCATGGGCGTCCCGCCCGAAGCGTGGCCACGGCTGCTGTCGCCGGACTGCGAGTACACGGTCGCCGGATGGAACCACCGCGGGGCCCTCGGCTCCGACCGCCCCAGCGATCCAGCACGCATCGACATCACCGACCACGCCGAGGACGCGATCGCCCTGATGGACCACATGGGGTGGGACCGCGCGGTCATCGTGGCGTGGTCCCTGGGCGTCAACGTGGCCTTCGAACTGGCGGCCAGACACCCCGAGCGGGTCTCCGGCCTGTTGTCGGTGGCCGGCGTCCCCGGGGGCACCTTCGACACGCTCTTCGCGCCGCAGTTGGTGCCCCGACCGCTACGCCGGCCCATGGGCGTGGGCCTGGCATTCGCGGGCAGGACGTTCGGCACACCCTTGAACGTCCTGGCCCGCACCATCCCGACCGGCCGACCGTTCGCGGAGTGGCTGCGCCATACGGGCTTCGTCCTACCGTTCGCCGACCCCGGGGACATCTCCGCCTGGGCGAGTTCCATGAAGCAGCAGGACTTCCGCTGGTACTTCGAGTTGGCGCTGGCGCTGTCCCGTCACGAGGAGGTCGACCCGTCCTTCGTCGAATGTCCCGTGACGATCGTGTCCGGCGCCATCGACATGCTGACCTCGCAGCAGGACGTGCTCCGCTACGCCGACCGCATCCCCCATGCAGAGGTCCACAGCCTCCCGGGCACACACTGCCTGCCGCTGGAGTTCCCGGACCGGATCATGGACATGCTGGCCGACCTCTACGCCCGTGCCGCGTGGGAGGAGTCCCTGGCAGCGGCCCGCGCGGAGGCCGGGATCGACTACGACGACGCGTTGGCGCCCGCCACGGGCGAGGATCTCGGCGATCTGCTCGCCGAGGATTTCACGGACGTCGGCGATCCCGATTTCGTCCGCGGCTGACGTCCGAACCGGACACCCTTGTCGGCGAGTCTGCCGAACCGGAACATCAGCA
>CAIWTL010000184.1 GCA_903915555.1 uncultured Micrococcales bacterium
GTCACCGGGAGCCCCGCGACCGGCAGCATCGGCTTGGGCGTCGAGATCGTCAGCGGCCGCAGGCGCGTACCCTGTCCCCCCACGAGCAAGATCGCCTCGGTCATGGCGCCATCCCACCACACCGGCACAGTCGCGCCAGCAGGTCATCGGTCATGACTAGAGGGTGAGTGGCTTGCTGTCTCGGAAGATCTCCCAGCCGAAACTGCGGGACCAGGGCCCGAAGCGCAGGACACCGCCCAACTCAGCGGAGAAGTAGACACTGCTATTGCCCGAACGCGCGGCATACCGCCCGCTCGCCGTGCGATACGTCTCCAACTCGCTGCCGACATACACACCCACATAGGGACCGACAAGATCGGCGATGAGCATCTCCACTCGCGGGCCAACTTCGACGGTGACGTATCCCGAACCAGAACCCGAAGCCCGGTCTCTCACCGTGGTCGATGTGCCGCTTCCGACGTTGAAGCAGTAGCGTCCGCGCGAGTCACGGGTCTGGCAGCGCACGCCACGGTCAATGACCTTGCTCCGAAGGACGGACATCGAAAGGCTCCCCGTGGGCCGGTCCGGGCGATCGACCTCGGCGTACATGTCGAGACCCACACGCACGGTGTAGGGGATCAGCCCACCGAGCAGGCCCACCTTGATGACACGGGGACGCACCGGGGAACTCACTCGCTCGTCACGAGCGCGAGCGCCAGCGGATGCGAACAGCGATGCTTCCATCACGGTCTGCCATCCGACCTCGAACCACACACCGCGCGCACTGCTGCGCCCGCCGTCGGCGTAGATCCCCCGCACTCCGATGTCGGCCGTCACGGTCGCCAAGGCGTCGTAGGAGGCGGCGGTGCCCTGCTGGATCAACGTGACGGTGCCCGGGAACGTGCGTGGCGCGGTCTTGGGCTGAGTCGTCGGAGATTCACGCCACCGGAAGGCCACCAAGGCCTCCGATGGGTTCATGACGCGCACGGTGATGACGCGCAGGTCTGGCTTGCGAACGCCGTTTTCCACCTCACCGGGAACAAGAGCGAACTTCTCGATGCACAGGAGGCCAACCTGCGTCTCGGACTGATTGCCTCCATTGACACCCTCCTGCCCGCCCAGACGCGCCGACAGGATGACTTTGCCCACGAGATCGGCACTGCCCTGTGGACTCATCCCCGGCCAGTTCACGATCACCAGATCGGTGGTGGAGTCCATCGTCGGTTGCGGAGGCCAGCCGATGCGCGGAAGCAGAAGGATGTCTGAGGTGGCAATGGCATTGCCCTTGGCGTAAGCCGTGCGACCTGTCACGTTGTCGCCGGAGGGAGCCTGCTCTTGCACCACCACGCCGCCCTCGAGCCACGGCACCTGCTGCTCGCCGGGAGTCGCCTTGAGCAGCCAGGCATGGGTATCGACATCCGACGCGGCATCGAACAGCGGCGTCACCGAGCAGGGACTATCGGGTCCCTGGCTGCCGCCCTTGTCTCCCGGCGGAGTGATGGCGCCGGAGGCCACCGGCGCTGACCAGGCGAGCGCAAGACACAGGGATACGGCCATCGGGCCGGTGAGGCGACGGGCGGACATGACGCTCCTTTCCTGATCGAAGAAGGGTAATCACCACTTCCGCGCTGATGCAGGTCATCGGCCAGGAAAACGATGGGGCCCCGGCAATGCCGGGGCCCCATCGTTGGCACGGAGGA
>CAIWTL010000185.1 GCA_903915555.1 uncultured Micrococcales bacterium
CACGTTCCTGGGTATCTTCCTCGAGGGCGGGGCTGAGTGGGCCCTGGGTTGTCTGCAGAACGTCATGGTGGGTAATGCGTGCACTGAGGACGCATCAGCAGCGATGATGACGAGGCGCCTGCAGGACGTGCAGAGTTCGATCGAGTCGACGCGCGTCGAGGTGATCAACCAGCTTCAGCTCATCCATCAGGGGATCCAGGATGCCAACTACAACGGCCAACTGCAGAGACTGGACCCGCTGCTGAGCGACACCAGTCTCGCGATGGCCGCCTGGACGCGGTTGAACCAGTGCATGGTCAAGCGGAGCAGGGGCGCCACCACATGTCGGCCGTACCTCGGCACGGCGCTCGACAACCAGGGTCGACCCCAGACCGAGGAGCCCGCCCAGGCCATCGACACGGCGATCCGCGCCACTCGCAAGCAGTTCCTCCGGCTCGCCAAGGCGGCCCGGCCGGAGGGGACTTCGGCCTCGGAGAGGGTCAACATCCGGGCAGCTGTCGCCATTGCCACGGGGGGCGAGAGCGGCTACCGGGGCCTGTTCGAGTACGCGTGGCTGCGCAAGAAGACCCAGCTCGACGGCAGGCTCGGCGTCCCGGCCGCCAGTCGCGGCGACCGCAGGACTCCCATCGTCGACAACCAGACGGTGAGGTCCTTCAACAAGGTCCTCACGCGCTGGAGCGGCATCTACGCCCGCTGGGCCGCCGTCAAGATCATCGAGGCTCGCGTGCGGCACAACAAGGATGAACAGCGTGCGGTCGACTCCCAGGCGCAATCCTGGATCAACGGCACCGGTTCCGCCCAGCAGCTCGCCGGCAAGGTCGCCGAGCTGCGCTTCCCCGCGCTGAGCGATGGCCAGTTCGCGGTAGTCCTCGGCAACGACACGAAGGCCACCGTGTTCACGCGCGGGGGAGACTCCGGAACCGGCCGGAACGCCCACGAGGGCGACGTCATCCGTCTCGCCCGGACCGTCAACGGTTACATCCCGCCCACCGGGGATCAAGGCGGTGTGGAGGGGGCCGACCGTGGTCTGCCGGCACTGTTCCCGCGTGGCCGCTGGTTCAAGGTGGACACCAGGGTCACCCGACGCGTGGACTACCGGATCGATCAGTGCCAGCGGCCAGGGGAGATCACCTGCGGGCGATCCATGCGGATCTCCGTCTTCGAACTCGCGTCCGGCCTGGACAACATCTGCATCTCTCGCATGCGGCCCATGAACTTCAGGCCCGACTGGGACACGAGCGCGTCGGGGCCGCAGTATTGGATGTACTCCACGCCACAGATGGATCGGAACCACCTGTGGAATGTCTACGAGAGGCAGGTCACGGACCCCGTGTCCTACGACTGGGACGTCTACAACATGCCCGGATATCCGGGCATGCGCTTCGGGTGGGGAGCATGGGTCAAGTGCGGTGGCCTTCGGGACAGCGATCCCAGGCGCGCGGACACCGTGCAGGGGATCCCGATTCCGACCCTGATGCGTGCCGTCGGATAGCGCCTGCAACCACATGGGGACGTCGACCCCGCGAAGCTGACCGTGTGCTGTCGAACTTCTGATCGATCGGTGGCAAAGATGCGGGCATACTGCTCGTCATGAGTGCCGGCGACGAACTTCGGGACCCGTGGGGTTGGCTCGTCGCTGGGGTCTCGGGGGGCATCGGGTGGGCCGCGCTCGCTGCCCCGTTGGGCCCACTGGCCATTCCGGTGGGCATCGGCATCGGGGCTGCGGTCCTGGGAACCAAGGTGGCGCTCGGCTCCCGTGGTGGTGACAAGCGGGCCGTCCGGGAGAAGCCGTCGAAACTCCCCGCACCGCCGAAAGGGTCGATACAGGCAACCTTGCTCGCCCGGGCCGAAGCGGCGCAGCGACGCATCGAGACTCTGGCCGAGACGCCCGGCGACGACGCGTGGCTGCAGGACAAGGTCGGACGGGTCGACGACGAGGTGCGCGACGTCGTCGATCAGCGGCTGGCTGATCTGGCGGGTCGGGTCACCGTCGTCGACGCGTCGTTGCTCTCGGCCCGACCGCAGGTGGTGCGCGAGGAGTACGCCCGGATGACCGCCGCCGCGGCGGCGGAGACCGATTCAGCGTTGCGTGCCGAGCGCCAGAGGGCGGCCGACGCCATGAAGAGCCAGGTCGACTCGATCGACAGGTTGGTGCGGTTGCGCGAGACGCTGCTGACACGGATGCAGACGGCGGTGGTCGGGCTGGAGGGCCTCGGGGCGCGGATGGGGGAGTTGGTCGCGTTGGGCG
>CAIWTL010000186.1 GCA_903915555.1 uncultured Micrococcales bacterium
GCGACTCGACGATCTCGACCTGCGGCAGCGCGGTGCGGGCCGCCCGCTCGAGAAGCGTCGGCAACGATCCGATGTTGTGGGTGCCGACCACCACATCCACCCACGGGGCCTTTCGCGTGATGAGGTCGCGGTCCTTCTGCGCCAGGCACCCCGTGACGGCGATACGCATCGTGGGGTTCGCACGCTTGCGCGGCGCCAACTGGCCGAGGTTGCCGTACAGCCGGTTGTCGGCGTTCTCCCGGACGGCGCAGGTGTTGATCACGACGACATCGGCGTCGGCGTCGCCCTCCGCGGGCACGTAGCCGGCATCTTCGAGCAGCCCGGCCATGCGCTCGGAGTCATGGACGTTCATCTGGCAGCCCAGGGTGTGGACGACGTACGAGCGGGTCATCCGTTCATGGTAGTCAGGCCCGGGCGAGGGTCTCGGCGCACTCCGTGGCGATGGCCAACTCCTCATCGGTCGGGATGACCATCACAGCCGTCGGTGCGGATCCGTCGTCGATACGGCGGGGGCCACGGTCGGGCGCCCCGTTGCGGTCCGGGTCCACGACGATGCCGAGTCGCTCCAGGCCCGTGCAGACGCGGGAGCGGACCCAGGGGTCGTTCTCCCCGATCCCGGCGGTGAACACGACGGCGTCCGCGCCACCCAGTAGTGCCAGATAGGCACCCAGATACTTGGTGACGCGACGACAGAACACCTCGCGGGCAAGATCAGCGGCGGCGTCGCCGTCCTCCGCCAGCGCATGGATGCGCCGCATGTCGTTGCTTCCGCCGAGACCCAGGAGGCCGGAGCGGCGGTTGAGCAGGTCGTCGATCTCGGCGGCGTCCCAGCCGTCGCGGGCGAGGATCACGGGGATCGCGGGGTCGACGTCGCCGCTGCGGGTGCCCATGACGAGACCTTCGAGCGGAGTGGCTCCCATGGACGTGTCGATGCTGCGGCCCCGCTGCACCGCGCAGGCGCTGGCACCGTTGCCGAGATGCAGGGACACCACGTCGACGGTGTCCACCGTCCTGCCGAGCAGATCGGCCGCGCGCCGCGAGACGTAGCGGTGGGACGTGCCGTGGAACCCATAGCGCCGGAACCGGTTCTGCCGGGCGACCTCCCGGTCGATCGCATAGGTGTGGGCGGCGGGGGGCATGTCCGCATGGAAGGCCGTGTCGAACACCGCCACCTGGGGTACGTCGGGGAACGCGCGCCGCGCGGCGGCGATGCCCGCCAGCGCGGCGGGATTGTGCAGTGGCGCCAGTGGCACGCACGCTGCGATGGCGGCGACCACGTCGTCGTCGATGACCGCGGGGGCGGAGAACCGGTCACCCCCGTGGACGACCCGGTGACCCACCGCTTCCGGCTGGACACCGACGTCGGCCAGGACCTCGAGGACCTGACCGAAGGCCTGCGCGTGGTCGACTGCTCCCCCGTCGAACTCCCCGATGCGCTCGATGTCCCCGGTGACCGCCCGGCGGCCCGTCGTGGAATCCAGCACCGCGTACTTCAGTGACGACGACCCGGCGTTCACGACGAGGACGATCACGACTGCCGCGCTGCCTGCGCCTGGATGGCGGTGATCACGACCGTGTTGACGATGTCCTGGACGGTGGCCCCGCGGCTCAGATCGTTCACCGGCAACCGCAGTCCCTGCAGGATGGGGCCGATGGCCAGCGCACCGGAGGACCGCTGGACCGCCTTGTAGGTGTTGTTCCCGGTGTTGAGGTCGGGGAAGACGAGCACACTCGCCCGGCCCGCGACCGGCGAACCCGGCAGCTTCGCGGCCCCGACCGCTGGATCGACGGCGGCGTCGAACTGGATGGGTCCTTCCACGGGGAGGTCGGGGGCGCGGCTGCGGACCATCTCCGTGGCCTCGGCGACCTTGGTGACGTCGGCGCCCGCCCCCGACGTCCCGGTCGCGTACGACAGCATCGCGACGTAGGGGTCGATGTCGAACATCGCCGCGGTCGCTGCCGACGACAGCGCGATGTCCGCCAGTTGCTCGGCCGTCGGATCGGGCACGACGGCACAGTCGCCGTAGACGAGGACACGGTCGGGCATCGCCATCAGGAAGACACTGGACACGATGGACGTGCCGGGCGCCGTGCGGATGATCTGCAGTGCCGGCCGGACGGTGTCGGCGGTGGTGTGCGCGGCGCCGCTGACCATGCCGTCCACGTCCCCGGATGCCACCATGAGGGTGCCGAACCAGGACTCGTCGCCGGCGAGCTCGTAGGCGGTCCTGGCGTTCATCCCCTTGCTGCGGCGGGCCTCGCGGATGACGTCGGCGAAGTGTTCGCGCCGCGGATCGGTGCGCGGGTCCACGACCGCGGCATCTGTCAGATCAACCCCCAGGGCCTCGCAGCGCGCCCCCACCAGTTCGGGGTCGCCCAGGATCGTGAGGCGGACCGCATCGCGGCGCAGGAGCTGATCTGCGGCCAACAGGATCCGGTCGTCGTCGCCTTCGGGCAGCACGATGTGACGGCGGTCCTCGCGCGCCTGCGCCACGAGGCGTCGTTCGAACATCACCGGGGTGACCGCCGGTGGCTGGGTGCCGAGCACCTGTGCCACGAGGTCCTGGAAGTCCACCGAGTCCTCGAACAGTCGGACGGCGGCGGCCAGTCGACGCTCGTCGCCGGACTCCAGCGTGCCGCGGGTACGCGCGACGACATCCACGGTCTCGTAGGTGCCGCGTTCGGTGAGGAGCACCGGCAGGGTGTGGTCGCCCAGCCCCTCGATGAAGCGCGTGACACCGGGCGCCGGTGGGTAGCCTCCGGTGAGCAACAGTCCGGAGATCGCCGGCACACCGCTGCTGAACCGGGACGCCTGAGCCATCACGATGACGTCTGCCCGGTCCCCGGGCGCGACGAGCAGTGAGCGGGGTTCGAGCCTGTCGATGAGATTGGGAAGGGTCATGGCCGCCACGACGACGTGGTGGACGTCCCGGCTCATGGCCTCCTCGTCGCCGGCGATGACCCGCGCGTCGAGGGCTTCGGCGATGTCGCGCATCGTGCGATGGGCCAGATCGGGCGCTTCGCGGATGACCCACACCGGGACGTCGGAGGTGTCGCTCGCGGACCGGAAGAGGTCGAGTTCGTCGGCGGGGACGCGATTGACCACCACTCCGGCGATGGGGACGTTGCGTTTCCCCAGGCTCGCGCGCACGGCCTCGATACCGCCGGCGAGTTGATCGGGCCGGTGCGCGTGGGCCCGCATCACGACGACGCATGAGGCGCCGAGGTGGGCGGCGATCTCCGAATTCAGGGCGAACTCGAACGCAGCCGAGGCGCCGGTGTAGTCGGTGCCTTCGATGACGACCACGTCGCACTGCGAGGCCAGCTGTTCGTAGGCGGCCAGCACGCGATGGACCAGTTCCGGGGACACGGCGACGCCCATGCCCCGGGTCTGGTCGGTCGTGACGCCGTAGGACAGGTCGTAGGATTGCGCGAGACGAAATCGGCTGCGCATGTGTTCGATGACCCGATCCGGCTCGGGCCCCGCGGCGATGACGGGTCGGAAGTACCCGACGCGGCCGGTCTCGGCGGCGGCGACCTCCATGACCCCGAAGGTGACGAGCGACTTGCCGCTCTCCGGCTCCAGCGACATCACGTAGACCGCCGGTACGGTCACGGCAACACGCCGCAGTAGGCCATCGCCATGCGCAGGAGCCGGTCCCTGCCGTCGGCGAGTTCGACGAGGATGTCGGGGCTGAAGGCGTCGAGCGGTGTCAGCCAGGCGATCTCGAGGGCGTGCTGGGACGGTCGGCACTCCCCGTCGACGGGCACGACGTAGGCCAATGACACGGCGTGTTGTCGCTCGTCGACGAAGCCGGTGACCGAGGGGTCCGGGAAGTACTCCACGACGGTGAAGGGCTGCGGCGAGGCCGGGACGCGTGGCAGCGCCAGCGGCCCGAGGTCCTTCTCGATGTGGCGCAGCAGCGCGTCACGCACCCGCTCTCCCTTGCGCACACGGCCCGAGACGAACATGCGACGCAGGTCACCGTCGTGCGTGGCGGCGAGGAGCAGTCCGATCTCGGTCACGAGCCCCCGGTCGTCGACCCTCACGGGGATGGCGTCGACGTACACGACGGGCATCTGGTCGCGCGCCTGCTGCAGGTCCTCGGGTGACAGCCAGTTCCCCTGTGTCTCGGTCATGTCGGCCGACATCACCACCTCCTCGTCATGTCTCATCCTTGCGCGCCGGTCCGCCGCTTGTCAGGACATAGACCGCGACCGCCACCGCTGCAGCGGCGTTCAGCGAGTCCACGTCCCCCGCCATGGGGATGCGGGCGCGCACCGAGGCACGTCGCTGGGCGTCGGGCGCCAGGCCGGGTCCTTCGGAACCGACGACCAGGGCGAGACGACCGTCCCGCGGGACCTCGGCGATGTCGATCGCGTCGGCGGCGGGGGTCAGGGCGACGGTGCGGAATCCCGCCAGGTCGCGCCACCAGGCGGCTGTGCGGGTCCACGGCACGGCGAAGACCGTGCCCATCGACACGCGCACGCTGCGGCGGTACAGCGGATCGGCGCAGGTGGTGTCGACGAGAACGGTGTCGACCCCCAGCGCGGCCGCCGACCGGAACGCGGCACCGACGTTGGTGTGGTCGACCAGACCATCGAGGACGAGAACGCGTGCGGCGTCCCGCAGGACGTCCCGGGGTGGCGGCAGTGGTCGACGCTGCATGGCGGCCATCGGCCCACGGTGCATGCGGAACCCGGTCGTGAGCCGCAGCACATCGTCCGGTGCGACGTAGACGGGGGTGTCCCGCGCGTCGTACCGGGCCAGGAGTGTGGCGACGTCCGGGAGCCAACGCTCACCGGTCAGGACGGAGCGTGGCCGGTAGTGCGCCCGCAGGGCTCGGTCGATGACCTCGAGACTCTCCGCCATGAACAGGCCCTCACGGGGCTCGCGGACCTTCCGCAGGGCGACGTCCGTGAGGTCGGTGTAGTCGACGAGTTCCGGGTCGCCGGCGGTGAGCCACCGGACCCGCGGCTGGAAGGACTCGTCGGCCATGGCGGTTGCGGTCCGCTCCTCAGGTCGCGAAGGCCCAGTAGCGGTTGAAGACGCGCCGCACCGACAGGGGCACGTCGAAGGTCCGGGTCAGGTTCTCGTCGGTCAGGACCTGGTCGATCTGGCCCTGTTCCAGGACGCGGCCATCCCGCATCAGCAGCGCATGTGTGTAGCCCGGGGGGATCTCTTCGACGTGATGGGTGATCATGATCTGCACCGGGGCGGCGGGGTCCGCGGCGAGCGCACCGAGCCGTTCGACGAGACTCTCCCGCGATCCGAGGTCGAGGCCGGCGGCGGGCTCGTCCAGCAGCAACATCTCGGGATCGGGGAAGAGCGCGCGCGCCACGAGTGCCCGCTTCTGTTCCCCGTCCGACAGGGTGCCGAAGCGCCGGATCGCCAGGTGCCCGATCCCCATGATGTCGAGCAGGTGCAGTGCCCGCTCGACATCGATGTCGTCGTACTGTTCGCGGAACCTCCCGGCGATGGACCAGCCCGCTGTCATCACCACGTCTCGGACCGACTCGCGTTCCGGGATCAGTGCCGTGGTGCGGGACGACACGACCCCGATCGACGGACGCAGCCCGAAGACATCGGTGAGACCGAGGGGCTGGCCCAGCACCTCCACCGTTCCACTGGTGGGGTGGGCCGAGGTGGCGATGAGATCGATCAGCGAGGTCTTGCCCGCGCCGTTGGGACCCAGCAGGACCCACCGCTGGTCGGTCTCCACTGTCCAGGTGACGTGGTCGACGATGTTGCGGTCCCCCCGCCTGACCGTCGCATCCACCGCCCTCACGACTGTTGTCACGGTGCCCGAGCGTAGCGGGGTCCGCCCTGCCGCACCGGGGCTTCCGGTCTAGGGTGCGCAGCGTGGGAACGTACGGCGGCGGTGACCGCACCATGACGGTGCCCGACGAGATCCAGCGGGCGCTGCGCGTCGGGGCCACCTCCTGGTGGGTCAATGCCGTGCTCGCAGGGGCCGCGCCGGGCGACGTGGCCGCCGACCATCTGCCGGGACTCGTCATCTTCCCCGACGGGGAGCGCATGTCGTGGCTGTCGGCCGTCGGACGACTGCGGACCGCCGGGGTGTCGGGGGTGAACACGCGCGTGACCGAGGCCGGTGACCCGGCCGGGTTGCCCGGGCCGGTGGAGGTGACCCGAGCCGCACTGGCTGCCGGATCGGTACTGACGACCGACGGCTCGCGACTCGTCATGGTGCCGACGGCAGGCGGCCACTGGGGATGCCTGCCGGCCTCCCCGACGCACGGGGAACCCCTCGGAACGCTCGCCGAGGCGCGGTCCCTCATGCGAACGGCCATGGCGGAGCTGTCGGCCGAGTTCAGTGGACTCGACCCGGACGATGAGGCGCTGGCGTCCGTCGCCGCACTGCGGAGGCTGGTGGACCCGGTACCACCCCCCGGACTCGAACCACGTTCGGCGGATGTCGCTGCCACCGCCGTGCGGGTGTGGTGGATGAGCCGGATAGCGGCCGGCCTCAGCGACCGGCGGGGACTGTCGTGCCCGCCGCAGGTGCGCGGCCTGGGACCGCTGGCCCGGCGTGCCCTGAGTGTCGCCTTCAGTCGATGACCCCCGCCGATCGACCCCCGGGTACTCCGGCGGTAGCGTGAAGGCCCCATGAGTGACCACACCACGTTGCTGATCACGATCAGCGGTCGTGACCGCCCCGGCCTCAGCGCGCAGGTCTTCGACGCGCTCGGCGGCGACGTGATGGATGTCGGACAGTCGGTGCTCCAGGACCGGCTCGTCCTGCTGATCCTGCTCCGACTGCCGCCCGACGATGTCGCGTCACTGACCCGGTCGCTCCAGGCCGTGGCCGCGGAACTCGACCTCGACGTGGACATCAGCGTCACCGACGGCAGTGACGAGCGACACCGCGGGGTACGCCACCACATCACTGTCCTCGCGAGCCCGCTCGCCCCGCGCCACGTGTCGGCCGTGTCCCGCGCCGTGGCCTCGTCGGGGGGAAACATCGAACGTATCGACCGGGTGGCCGGCTACCCGGTCACCGCCGTCGAGTTCGTCACGGCCCACGCCGACCCCGACGCCCTGCGTACCGCCGTCACCGACACCGCCCGCGAGGAGGGCATCGATGTGTCGATCCAGCCCGCGGGCCTGGACCGTTTCGGGCGCCGTCTCGTCGTCCTGGACGTCGACTCGACGCTCATCCAGGACGAGGTCATCGAACTCCTGGCCGCGCGGACGGGCAACATCGACGCGGTCGCCGAGATCACCGAGCGGGCCATGCGGGGGGAGATCGACTTCGCCAGCTCGCTGACCGAACGCGTCGCGCTGCTGCGGGGCGCACCGGAGTCGGTCATCGACGAGGCACGCGCGCAGGTCAGGCTGACCCCGGGAGCCCGCACACTGTGCCGGACCCTGATGCGACTCGGGCACGAGGTCGCCCTCGTCAGCGGAGGCTTCGCGGAGGTCGTGGAGCCACTTGCCGAACAACTCGGGGTGCGTCATGTCCGGGCGAACCGGCTCGAGGTCCACGACGGCCGATTGACGGGGCGCGTCGCCGGGCCGATCGTCGATCGGGCGGGCAAGGCGGACGCCCTGCGCGGATTCGCCGCCGAGTTGGGGATCCCCCTGGAACGCACCGTGGCCATCGGAGACGGTGCGAACGATCTCGACATGATGAGCGCCGCCGGCCTGGGCGTGGCCTTCAACGCCAAGCCCCTCGTGCGGCAGGCCGCGGACACGTCGGTGAATGTGCCCTTCCTGGACTCCGTGCTCTTCCTCCTCGGGATCCACCGCGAGGACATCGAAGCCGCCGACGCGGACGGCGGGATCCCTGGGTCAGCCGCGGGGTACGGCGAAGTGGGTCAGGACCGCTGAGCCGGGCGTGACGTCGGCCCACGGTGTGGTCAACTGCAGCACCGCGATCCCCGCCGTGGGGTACTTGATCGCCATCATCGAGCGTGCGACGGGATCGCTGTCGGGACCCGAGAGGGACGCTGCCAGGTCCTCACAGCCGGGGTTGTGTCCCACGAGCACCGCGGTCGAGATCTCGGGGCCGACGGTCCGTACGACGTTCAGCAGGGTGGCGCCGTCGGCCGCGTAGATGTCCGGCTCGAGGACCATCGGAACGGTTCCGCCCAATTCCGGGGCGACAAGACCCCAGGTCTGCCGGGTGCGTTCCGCGGGTGAGACGACCGCGAGGCCCGGCACCTCCCCGAGCTCCTGGGACAGCCACGTACCGGCGGCGGGCGCATCGCGACGGCCGCGGTGGTTGAGGGGGCGGTCCTCGTCGGCGACCCCGAGGGGCCAGGCCGACTTCGCGTGACGCAGGATGACGAGCGTGGGCATGCCGACATCCTGACGCATCCTGCTGGCAGGATGATCCGATGGTCGACCCACAGGAGCTGGCGCAGGCCGCCCTCGCGGCGACCGCCGACTGCGACCACGTCGACGTCAGGCTGGTGCACACCCGCACGGCCATGCACAGCCACCGCGACCGTGAGGCGGTGGCCGACATCGACCATGACACCGTCGGTCTGGGCATCAGGGTCATCCGTGACGGGGCCTGGGGCTTCGCGGCCACCGACATCCTGTCCCCCCAGGGAGCTGCCGCGGCGGCGGCCACGGCGTCCCACCTCGCTGCCGTCACCGCCCCCACCGCGACCACCCCGGTGCGCCTCGCTCCCGAACCCGTCCACCGCGGGGAGTGGCGCACACCCCACCGGATCGACCCCTTCGATGTGCCCGCCGCCCGACGCGCGGACTTCCTCGCCGAGGGGTGCGCGCTGCTGCTGTCCCATCCGGATGTCCAGCACGTCGAAGCAGAGGCGACCGCGGTGCGCGAGGAGACCTGGTACTTCGACTCCGCCGGCTCGTCGCTGCACCAGATACGTGTTCGGGTCCAGGCCGAGTTCACCGCCGTGCACACGGACCGCGGTCGCTTCGAGACGTTGCGGACCCTGGCGCCGCCCACCGCGCGGGGCTGGGAGTACCTCGCCGAGGGCGACGGACACGACTGGGACGCCGAACTGGCCGAGCTGCCCGCACACCTGAGGGCGAAGGTGTCGGCACCGTCGGTGGAACCGGGGCGGTACACCCTCGTGCTCCACCCCACCAACCTGTGGCTGACCATCCACGAGTCGGTCGCCCACGCCACCGAGTACGACCGGATCAAGGGCTACGAGGCCAACTATGCGGGCACGAGTTTCGTCCGCCCCGACGACGTAGGGAACCTGCGCTACGGCTCGGACCTGATGACGGTGCGCGCCGACCGCCTCGCACCGACCGGGTTGGCGACGACGGCGTGGGACGACGAGGGCGTCGCGGCGCGCGAATGGGACCTGATCCGCGACGGAACCCTGGTCGACGTCCAGTTGGACCGCGCGATGGCCGCCGAACTGGGGCGCCCCACCAGCAACGGCTGCGCCTACGCGGACTCCGGCGAGCACGTGCCGCTGCAGCGCATGCCCAACGTCAACCTGGCGCCCGATCCGGCAGGCGGCTCGCTGGCGGATCTGGTGGCAGGTGTCGAGGACGGGATCCTCGTCGTCGGCGACAAC
>CAIWTL010000187.1 GCA_903915555.1 uncultured Micrococcales bacterium
CGGACGGCCCCGTGGATCATGCAGTCCGACGGCCCGATCTCGTCGAAGACCTTCGAGAAGGACTACTTTCCGGGTGGCTTCCCGCCCCAAGGTGGTCGTGACTCCATCGGAGAGAAGCCTTCGATCGCACTGTTCAGCCCCATCTCCAACGGTATGATCGTGGGCACCCCGAAGGCGCAGTACTGGCGGCGGTCGACCAGTGCACAGTTCCTGATCGACGCTCCTCCGACCCACGCGGACTGGATCGTCGCGGACTATGGTGCACCACCGCAGGACGGTGGGGTCGACATGACCGTCACCGCTGACGTCCCCCCGGCGGCTACCGGCGAGATCTCCACGATCACACTGTCGAACACGATGGTGCCCGACTTCGGGCAGAGCGGCCGCAAGTTCTATCCCCGTCTGGGCCTGACCCGCGAAGCGGCCAAGCCTGTCGACAACCCGGTCATGGAGATCATCCGGATCGGCGGGGAGTACATGAGGATCCGCAAGATGTCCGACCTGAACCCTTCCCGGGAGCCGGTCGAGCTTGAGGTCAAGCGCAACGTGCCCGGGCCCGACGGGGTGGCGTCGATCCTGCCCTCAGCGCCCGCCCATCCGGCGGGCACGGGGGTGGAGGTGGAGTTCCCGGTGAACGTGAACTCCACCAGTTTCTCCAGCATCTGCTACGGCCATCCTGATGGTGCGCAAATCGGGCCGTGTCCGGGTTCGACCACCGAGTGGAAGAACGTCACCAGCGAGTCCGGTAGCGGTTCGACCGAGGCCAAGAGTGGTTGGAGTTGGGGATCCTCCTTGGAGGTCTCCGGGGCTTTCGTGAGCGGGATTTCGGGCAAGATCGGCGTTGTTCACAAGGGTGCGAAGACGCAGGTCGACACGGAGAAGACCAGCCAGAAAGTCGCCCTGGCCACGGAGATCGCTGCGTCCAAGGATGATCTGATGCTGGCCACCTACACATCGGCCTGGATTTTCAAGTACCCGGCGTGGCTTCCAGGCAAAGACCCCCGCTACGACCAGACGCGCGACAGTTACATCTCGATGGCGGTCCCGGTCTCGGCTCCCGATCCGGCGACATCGGGTAGCAAGAACTGGGGACAGATGCTGACGTCGACGCACGAGGTGGGTAACGTGCTCAGCTACCCCACTCCCTACGGCAGTGTGCGCGAGGCCCCCAGTTTCGGCACGCAGACCTGCGAGGGCGCTGATGAAGCCTACGCAGGAGGGCGATGCAGTGGAACGTGGGTGACCTCGTCCACGTCGGGTGGGTACAAGGCCAGCATGAACTGGGAGAACACCAAGGAGAAGCAGGTCAAGAACACCACGCAGATCGACCTGGGGGGCTATTTCGAGGGCAGTAAGTCGTTCCCGCCGTTCATCGACCTGAACCGGGCGGCAGGCTTCAAGTGGACGCTCAAGGGTGACCTCAACTACTCCAAGTCCACTGAGCGTGTTGTGGGGTCGACCGTTTCGCGGTCGACCAGCGTCGCCCTCAACGTCCCCGCGACCGGCGACGGGTACGCCTACTCGATCCAGCCGCTGATGTACTGGACAACCGAGGGCAGCCTGCGTATGACCTACGGCGTGGATCTGCAGAACGGTGCCGGCTTGTGGTGGCGGGCCACGTACAACAAACCGGACTACACGTTCGTGCGCCCATGGCATATGCAGTCCGACATGATCGGTCAGTTCCAGTGGTTGCGGGGACGCACCACCGGAATGTGGGCCGACGAGGTCCTCAACGCCAAGGGTGAGCGCACGGGCAAGGCGAAGGTCACTGCACTGCTGAAGAACTACTCCACCGCCGTAGCGCAGGGCACCACCGTGACGTTCTATGCCGACAAACCGATGACTGGTCCGGTGATCGGGCGCGCGGAGGCCACCGGCGCCACGATTCCGGCACAGGGTCAGGTCTACGTCAGTAGCGAGGTGGATCCCGCGTTTCAGGGTCGATGCCTGCCGGTCTACGCCGTCGCCAGCACTACCAGTGGGGAGTTGCGCACCGACAACAACACCGCCTACAGCTGGCTGAGTATCCCGGACGCCGGTGGCCAGACTCCCGCGTGCGATCCCGATGCGGCGCCGAGCGACAAGCAGGCAGGCCCCCTGGTCGGCTCATCGCCGCGCAAGGTGCGTGCATACGTCCATTCGGTGAAGGTCACTCGCGGTCCCAAGCCTCGATCTGTGAGTGTGAGTGTGCACCTGCGCAGCAAGAGCAAGGCGCGTACGCAGTTCCCGGTGCTCATCAACGCCGTTCGGTCCCGCAAGGCTCCTGTGATCGTTCAGGGTGAGCCGTCGGTGACGATCAAGGCGCACGGTCGTAGAACCCGTACCTACGTGATACCCCGTGCGGGCTGGCCGCGGAACGCCAAGAAGTTGCGGGTGGCAATCGCCGACGACACTCCGGTCTGGGGCAGGAGCGCCTACGTCTGGACGCACACACTGACTGCCAAGCAGCGCAAGCTCCTGGGCGTGAAGTAGGCGTGAGAGCCTCAGACGGCCAGAAGGTCGCCCATGCGCCGAAGCCTGCTCAGGGTCTCAGTGCATGAACTGGCCGGTCAGCCCTTCGCGGACCTCGCGCCAGGTGACCGGTGTTGCCGCATACGGAGATTCGCCGCCCCGTAGTGAATTCGGGGTTCACGACGGCTCCTTGGGCGAGGTCATGGGGTCCCCGTCATCATGCCAGGACCGAGTGGATGCGTTCAGTCCAGGTGTTCAGGATGTCCTCGGCGTCCGCGTCGGACTCCCCCTCCACCCAGATGTGGGTGACCGCCTCGGTGGCGTCCGCGGAGATGAAGGCCCACCGGCGGGGACCGTACACCAGGCGTACGCCGCCGTAGCCGTCCTCGACGGTCGCGGACGCCGCCCGCTCCCTCACGAAGCGCATGACGGCTCCCTTGCGCGCCCAGGGCGTCACCACGTCCGCTCGTGCCATGTACGAGGCGGGAATGCGCTCGTCGATGGCGGACAGGGTCAGTCGGGTTCGTGCCACGAGTCCCAGCAGTCTGAGGAAGGCGGCGAAAGGGTCCAGGTGACGCCCCACGCCCGGGACGATGAATCCCCCGTCGCCGTCGGCGGCGAGAACGACCTCGCCGGAGGTCACCCGGGCCGACAGTTGGCCTTCTCCCGGCGCAGTCCGGCGCACCGCCGACGCGTGGTACTCCGCGACCTGTTCCGCGACGCGTGTCGTGGTCACGGGCAGGGCGATCGTGCCGTGCGTCTCGGCACACACGAGGTCGGCGACGATGAGCGCGGCCCTGTCGTCGGGCACGATACGGCCGGTCTCGTCGACGAGGCTGAGTCGCTCGCCCGCCGGATCGAACCGCACGCCGAAGTCGGCGCGGGAACTGGAGACCAGGCCGGCGAGCTGGGCGAGGGCCTCGGCGCGATCGTCCCCCGTGTCGGTGGGCCGGTTCTCCGCGAGCCAGTTGTTCACGCTGAGCACCTCGACCCCGACCCGTCCGATCACCGTCGGCAGGACCAGGGCGGCAGCACCGCCCCCGGTGTCCACGACAACTCTCAGGGACGCCTCGGCGAGACCTTCGACGGGGATCGACGCGAGGAGGTTGTTGGCGTAGTCCTCCGCGATGCGGTGCGGAACGACGACGTCCCCGAACTCGCCGGGAGCCGGTCGCCGGAACTCGGCGGTGAGGAATGCCCGTTCGATGGCTCGTCGGGTGGTCTGGGGGATGTCCGTGCCGCGCGAGTCGAGGACGAGGAGGTCCAGGTACTCGGGTCGGCCGGGGGTCGTGCGCAGGACGATGCCTGCCGCGGAGTTGTTCGCGGTGTCCGCACGGACGATGGGCACGGCGGCCGTGCGCAGGTCGCGGACGTTCATGCCACCGGCGGTCAGGGAGCCGGTGATGGCACGGTTGAAGGCCCGAGCGGCCCGGGAGTGGTCCCGACCGACGGTCACCACGGATGCCTTGGGCAAGGTGGATGCCAGCGCTGTGGCGAGACGCACTGCCTTGTCGATGGTCAACTCGACATTGACGAGGCCAGAGACGCCGTGGGGCCCGAGCACGTGCTTGCGGCTCTTGGCCTCCCACACCACCGACTCGTGGACCACCGCACCGGCTTCGATCGACTTGCCGGGGAAGATGCGGACGTCCGGGGCGACGTCTGCCTCCTCCCCCACCGTGCAGTCGTCGGCAACGACGGCGCCCTCTGCGACACGACTCCCCCGCAGCAACTGCGACCCACGACCGATGATCGCGCCGCGCAACTCGGCCCCCACGTCCACGAGGCAGTTGTCCGAGACGATGCAGTGGTCGACCCTGCTGGATCGCTGGATGACCGTGTTGGCCCCGATGACCGTGGCTGGGCCGATGGCTGCCCCCTCCGCGACACGGGTGAAGGGTCCGATGAACAGCGGGGGTGCGAGGGTGACGTCCGCGGCGACTTCGACACCTTCCCCGAGCCAGACACCGGGTTGCACCTCGAAGCCCGGCGGGGGCGCCCCGACGAGGCCGGCCAGGACGTCCTGCTGCACCCGCAGGTAGGCCGCCAGCGAGCCCACATCCTCCCAGTAGGCGTCCGTCACATGGGCCTGCACGTGCGCTCCGCCCGCGAGGAGGGCCGGAATGACGTCCTTGGCCCAGTCGCACGGCTCGTCCGCGGGGATCAGGTCGAGCACCGAGGGGTCCACGATGTAGATGCCCGCGTTGACCAGGTCACTGAGCACATCCCCCCAACCGGGCTTCTCGGCCAGTCGCAGGAGCCGCTGGGAGTCGTCGAGGACAGCAACGCCGAATTCACGGGGATCGGGGTGGGGGCTGACGACCATCGTCAGGATGGCACCGGACTCCTCGTGGTGTCGGAGGAGAGCGCCCACGTCCAGCGCGGTCATCGCATCGCCGGACATGACCAGGAAGGGGTCATCGCGCAGTGCGGGTGCGGCCGATCGTACGCTGCCGGCGGTACCCAGCGGCTGCGTCTCGGTCGCGTAGCCGATATCGACCCCGAAGTCGGAGCCGTCACCGAAGTAGTCGCGGATCTGGCCTGCCTGGAACTGCAGCGTCACGACGAGATCCGTGATCGAGTTCCGGCGCAGCAGTTCGATGGTGTGGGCCATGAGCGGACGGCCGGCGACGGGGAGGAGCGGCTTGGGTGTGTTGGTCGTCAGCGGTCGCATCCGCAGACCCTGGCCACCCGCCATGAGGACCGCCTTCACGGCTCACCCCCTGACCGGATAGTCGCGGATCACCCGCCGGGCCTGCTCGAGGTAGAGAAGCGCCGCGTACCAGTAGAGCCCTGTGCCCCACAGCGCGAACGCCCAACCGAGGACGCGCGCCACCTCCCCCAGCGTCCCGGCGCTGTCCCCGAGAAGCAACAGGGGGAAGGCGTACAGGAGGCAGAAGGTGGCGGCCTTCCCGAGAAAATGGACGGGCAGTCCCACCACGCCACGCCTCTTCAGCGGGATGAGAACGAGCGCCAGGAGCACGTCACGGGCCACGAGCAGCCCGACGAGCCACCAGGGGATGATGCCGCGGAGGGCGAGGCCGAGCAGCGCGGCGGCGATGTACAGCCGGTCAGCGATGGGGTCCAGGATCTGACCCAGACGCGAGATCTGGCCCGTGGCGCGGGCGATCTTGCCGTCGAGCCAGTCGGAGATCCCCGAGGCGATCAGGAGGACGAGCGCCCAGCCGTCGGCCTCGGGGACCAGGATCAGCCACAGGAACAGTGGGACGCCGAGCAACCGGATGAAGCTGATGATGTTCGGAACGGTCAGGATTCGGTCGGTCTGGACCTCGGTCTCCTGGACCTTCACTCGGAGCCGCCCTCGACCGTTCCGCTGTCAGCCGACGCGCGGGAGCGCAGCCGCAGGGCGCCCCACACGAGCAGGATCAGCCCGATCACGAGCGCGGCCACCGCAGCCGGGAACACGTAGGAGGACGTGTAGCCCACGATGATGCGCGCCCCGACCTCCGGGGTCCCGTCGTCGCGCATCACCACGAAGGTCGTCCCACTGTTGGTCGTCGTGAAGGGGATGGTCGGTGCGTTCCCGGTCGCCCGCCGGATCCAGAACTGCTGCTCGGTCGGGATCCCCGGCTCACGGGACCCGGGGATCGCGAGCGACTGCCACGTGTCGCCGTCCTGGCGGACCGCCTCGAAGGCCACGCCGCTCAGGTAGTCGTCCACGTCGGGACGACCGCCCAGCCCGATGAAGAGGCGCTCGGCACCCACCGAGTCGGCGCCCAGCGTCGGGGTGCCGATCAGGGTGCTTCCGGGGAACCCCGCGGTGACCTCGTCCACGTCGGCGACCAGGGCGTACCCGTCGCGGCTGGTGGCGAGCGGCGTACTCGTGGTCTCCAGCGAACCCGAGGGTCCGAAGGTTGCCGCGATCAGACCACCCAACCCGGCCAGGAGGACGCCGATGACAATGAGAAACACGCCACTGGCGGTTCTTCCCACTGTTCCGTCCTCCGGCGCTCGCTGACCCGGTCACCCTACCTGGCGGAACCGGTACCCGATCCCGTGGGCCGAGGTGTCGCCGGTTCGGCTAACGGACACCCCATGTGATGTTCGACACGGGTCACGGCGTGATCACGGATATATCTCTGGATTGTCTCAAAAGTGTTTGCGTCACACCGGTCCGTCGTGCAAGGTGGCCGGATTGCCCCAGGACGACGGTGGCCCCTGCCACGTGCAGGGTGGAGAGGTGGACATGAGCAAGCGGTTGAGTCTCGGCGTGGCAGCACTGGCCCTGGCGGTGCCCGCGACGACCGTGGGCGTGGGGACTGCGCCGGCGGTCGCCGACGAGCGGACGACGCCCACGACCGTGGCGGTGCCCTACAGCAAGAACATGCCGTTCTCGGCCTACCCCACCGCGGACATCCGCACGAGGGAATCCGCGTGGCGCGGATTCCCGCTCCGGCATCCGAGCGGTGGCAGGTTCTACCCCACCGTGACCCGTTGGGCGAACCTCGTGCTCGCGGTGATGGGCGAGCACAGGATCCCTGCCAAGTACCTCCCCGGCATCCTCGCCCAGATCCAACAGGAGTCCAGCGGCAATCCCTACGCGGTGAACATGTGGGACAGCAACGCCGCACGCGGCACCCCGTCCAAAGGTTTGCTCCAGGTCATCCTGCCGACCTATCGCGCCTACGCGAAGCCCGGTTTCCGCTCCAGCCACTACCAGACCGTTCCCTACACCAACATCTGGGCGGCGCTGAACTACGCGATCGACCGCTACGGGCGAGGCAAGTTCGCCAGCTGGAACCGCGGGCACAACCAGGGCTACTGAGCGTCCCCTCACCAGGCACGGCGGCCCGAGGTCACCGGCGCGCTTGATCGTCCTGCGTGAACCCGAAACCCTCGAACAGTTCATCTGCCTGCGCGGTGTCCGGCGGCCCGGCGTCCCACAGGTCCGCGCTGTCGGTACGCCCCATGCGGTCCGCCCACCAGGTCATCACGGCAAGCAGGGCCAGGATGACCGTGAGGGCTGCCAGCAGGGCGGCGAAGAAGAGCGAGATCGCCGTGCTCGGGATGGTGAGACTGATCAGCATCAAGAGAGCCGCTCCGCCGGCGGAGGTTCCCAGGACACGTACCCGACTGGACAGGACCCAGTCCTTGGCCCTGTCGAGCGCGCTGGGGGCTGTTGCGCCCTGTGGTGAGTCGCTGTCGAGTGGGTTCCCGCCGGTTTTCGTCTGCATGGTGCCAGTGTGCGGGCCCGATGAGGAATGTCCACAGCCCAGACGGTCACGGACCGGTGACGAGTCCGGGTTCCGTTCGCCCTGGTCCCCGCAGTACGTCAGCCGCGCGCGGACGAGCCCGGGCGGCGGATCAGGAGTTCGCTGACGACACCGGCGTGATCGGAGTCCCAGTACCCGTTGTGGCGGTACCGACCGGTGACCCACGAATCCAGTCGCTTCACGAGAGACGGGGTCGGGGTCAGGATCTGATCGACGCGATGGTCGAAGTCGGCACGACTGCCGCCCTCTTTCAGGTTGTAGGAGTCCTTGATGCAGCAACTCATCGGGTCCCGCGTACCACGACTGACGTAACCGTTCTCTCTCATGACGACGAATGCCTGCTCGTCGCCCGGGACCAGTCCCGGATAGTCGGAGTTGAAATCCCCGACCGTGATGGCCGGAATCCGGGTCGTCTTGGTCTTGTCGACCAGTTCCTGGGCCTGCCTGGCGCGGATGCTCGGCCGGTCCTCACGGCTGTCGAAGGCCTCGAGATGGACGTTGGTGAAGCGGAACCAGGGGCTGTTGCGCACCTTCACCTCCAGTGACTGCCATCCGCGCAGGACCTCGACCTCCACGACGCCGGCCACATTGACCTTGAAGAGGTTGGCGTCGGAGAAGGAGTTCCCCCGTGCCCCTCGGATCTTGATCCCCTCGCCTCGCCGGATCAGGATGGCGTCCCGCATCGTCAGCCGACCGTTGATGTCGGCACCGAAGATGGGCCCGGTCTGCGGGTTCCCGTCGGTGTCAGCGGGCGCCTCGAAGTCGAACTCCTGGGTCACGTAGGCGACCTTGTAGGTCTTCTCCTTGGCATTGAGACGCTTCAGGAGCAGGTCGATGAAGTCCTGGTAGACCTTCGTCGCCACGGGCTGCTTGTTGAGCGCGGCATCGATGTCGACCGGACCGGTGCGCCACAGTGCACCTTCCTGCAGTCCGACCACGTCGGGCTCCGCCCGCAGGATCTCCTTGGCGAGGCCCTTTGAACGCACCGGCATGTTGGTTGCGCCCACCTGGTTGAAGATCTCGCCGTTGGCGGCGATGAAACCGGCTGCAGTGGTCGACCGGAAGGCGGGCCCGAGATCGGCACCGAGGAAGATGTTGCGGGTCATGACCCGAACAACCTCTCCGGCGCGGCGCTCCCCCGCGTCACCGCGTCCGGAGTCGGCAGCCTGCGCGATCGTCGGTGAGCTCACGATCACCAGGGAGCCGGTGCACATCAGGGCGGCTGCGCCGGCGATGGCGGACCGCGGGAACAGAGACATGGGGACCTCCTGGCCCCAAACTAGCGGGAGGGGGCCGGTGGTGTCACAGTGTCAGTTCTTGCCCTTCACCTTCACCTTGTCCACGTCGGACGGCGTGCTGGTGCCGATCCCGTTGGTCACGGTGACCGTGCAGCTGTAGGTCTTGCCCTTGCGCAGCTTCCCGCCGGTGAGCGGGGAGTCGCTGCCCGAGGCCTTGACCGTGTGACCCCCTGCGCGGCAGATGCCGTTCGCCTTGAGGATCCGCGAGCCACCGTTGTCAGGAGCGGCCCAGCGGAACTGTGCCCTGCCCTTCTTCACCGACACCTTCAGCGTGGGCGCACCGGGTGCGCGCGCGGCCGGGTTGTTCTGCGACACAGCCGTCGAGTTGGCGCTGAACGACCCGGTTCCGGCCTCGTAGCCGTCGCGCTCGCTGCGTACCGTCACGACTGTTCCCATACCCGGGGTGAGTCCGGAGACCGTGACGACGCCGTCGCTGCCGACCGACGCACTCCCCCGGTCCGCCGAGACCGTCCACCGGAAGGCAGGGTCGAAGTTGACGATCCGGGCGCTGACAGATGAGGGGCTCGCGGACACGGTCCCGAACGCCGGCGTGAGCGCTGTGTCGAGTGCGCGCTCCGCCGTCGAGGCGATCCCATCGGCGTAGCCGGCCCTGGACGACGTCACGGTGACGGTCGCGCGCTCGCCGCCCGACAGGCCCGTGACCTGAACGACCCCCTGGTCGGTGATCCGGGCGTTGCCACGGTCGGAACCGACCGCCCACGAGTAGCGGGACGAGTAGCCGCTCACCTCGGTCGTGAAGCCACCCGCGGCGCGCGACGTATTGGTCAGCACCGGGGTGAGAGCACGCTTGAGTGACCTCGACTGGACGGTGGCGGACCCGGTGTCGTAGCGCTGTCGCGTCGTCTCGACCGTCGCGCTGACGGATGTATCAGGCGCCACCCCGGTGACGACGAGGGCCCAGCCCCCATTGCGCTGCGCGACACGGGCCTGTCCACTGTCGGCGCTGGCGTTCCAGGTGAAGTCCCCGTCGTAGTTGGTGATCGCGGCGCTGAAGCCGTCGGCGGTCGCAACAGGGGTGTCGAACTGGGGCGTCAGGCTGCCGCCGATGTCCGCCGCTCCGGTCACCTGAGTGGATCCGTCGATGTGTCCCGGCTTGGACGCGGTTACGGTGACCGTGGCCTCCTCGAGCGGGATGAGCCCACTGACCCGAACCGCCGGTGAGGAGTTCACGTCGATCACTGCGGCCTGTCCGGCGGTGCTGGAGGCATTCCAGGTGTAGTCGTCCCGGTAGTTGGTGATCGGCACCGTGAAACTCTGCCGCCCCGGCACGGGGGTTCCCAGCATCGGGGTCAGTTCGGTGTCGAGAGCGTTCCGGGTGAGGCTGTCGCTCCCGGGGAACCAGCCGTCCTTGGTGGTGGTGACGGTGACGGTGGCGGGATCGCCGTCGTTCAGGCCTGTCACGGTGAGCACCCTGCGGGTGACCTGGCCCTCGATGACAGTCTCGATACGGGGGGTACCGGCGGTGGTCTGCACGTCCCAACCGAACGAACCGTCGTAGTTGTCGATCACCGCGGTGAAGCCACCGTCGGTACGTGTCACGTTCGTGAACGACGGGACCAACGCGGAGCGCAGCGCCCGGCCCTGCACCTGGTCGCGGCCTTCGAGGTAACCCTCGCGGGTGGTGACCACGGTGACATCGGCCGTGTCACCATCGGCAGCCAACCCGGTCACCGCGATCACACCGGTCGATTCGTCCAGGACCGCTGTACCGGCCGAGGTCCGGACATCCCAGTCGTACGCGGAAATGGCATCCCCCATGCCGTCGTAGTTGCCCACCGGCACCGTGAACCCACGGTTACCCGGAACCGGCTCACCCAGTGCCGGGTCCAACGCGGGATCCAGGGCGCTTTCGGTGAGCGGAGTGTCGGTCTGGATGGAGCCGGTGTCCGTCGTGACCGTGACCGTGCTCTCCACGCCGTCGTTCAGGTTTGTCACCACAATCACATACTCGGTATCGCCACCGGCGGCCCGCTCCACGATGGATACCGAACCCTCGGTGGACTCCACGGACCAGACGTACTCAGCGTCGTAGTTGTCGATCACGGCGGTGAATCCACCGTCCGTGCGGGTCACGTCCCGGAAGGTTGCCGTCAATCCACCCAGGATTGCTCTGCCTCGGATGGTGGCGGTGCCGTCGAAGTAGCCGGTACGGGTGGTGGAGACGGTCACTTCGGCGCGCTGGCTGGGGTTGAGCCCGGTGACGGTGAGCAGGCCGGTGCCGTTGATCTGGACGCTGCCGGCGTCGGTGGTGGGTGTCCAGGTGTAGGCGTTGTCGTAGTTGGTGATCTGGGCGGTGAAGCCGGTCACGGTGCGGGTCACCTCCCCGAAGTGGGGATCCAGCGCCTCGCGCAGGCTGGTTCCCTCTCGGGAAGCGGTTCCGTCGATATGACCGGTCTTGGTGGTGGTGACGGTGACGCGGACGGTCTCCCCGACACCCAGTCCCCCCACGGTGATGACGCCGTCCTGCCGGTTGACGGTGACGTTGTTGCCGCCGTTGTGGGTGATGTTCCAGGTGTAGGCGGGGTCGTAGTTGCTGATCGCCATGGTGAACTGTCCGTCGCCGGGCACCGGGGCCGCCAGGCTGGGCACCAGCTCGGTGTTCAACGACGAACCGGGCAGCGAGGCGGAACCGGTGAAGTAACCCGGCCGGCTGGCCTCGACGGTGACACTCACCTGCTGCCCGTCGCCCATCCCGGACACCGTCACAGTGTCACCCTCGCGCACAGCGGTGACATTCTGCTGGTCACCGTCATGGGTGATCCGCCACGAGAACGCCTGGCTGTAGTTGTCAATGGTGAAGCGGAACCCGCCGTCCAGGGCGGTCAGGTTGCGCAGGTCGGGAGTGCGGGCGGTCTTGAGACTGTCTCCGGTGACCTGGCCGGTGCCGGGCAGGTAGCCCTCCCGGGTCACGTCCACGATCACCGTCTCAGTGGCATCAGCACCGATTCCGGTCACGGTCAACAACCCCGTGCCGGACACCGACGCGATCCCCGACCGAGGCGTGTAGGTCCAGTCCGAATCGAAGTTGCTGATCTGAGCAGTGAACCCACCATCAGTCGGCGTCGCCGCCCCGAACTCCGCATCCCGAG
>CAIWTL010000188.1 GCA_903915555.1 uncultured Micrococcales bacterium
ACGTCGTGGCTGCGGCTTCCGCGTCGGAGGCGCAGACCGCCTGCGCGGCCACCGATCCCGATGGGGTCGTACTGGACATCGAACTCGGTCCGGGCCCGAACGGTTTCGACGTCGCGGACGTCCTGGTGCGGCGTTGGCCCCACCTCGCGGTCCTGTTCCTCACCCACCTCCCGGACTCCCGTTTCGCGGGACGCGATCCCGACACGTTGCCCCCGGGGGTCGCCTATCTGCGCAAGGAGCAACTCGTCCAGCCCGGACTGCTCGTCGAGACCGTCGATCAGGTCTTGCGCGGTGAGTCCCGGGTACGGGACGACCAGGACCCCGGTCGACCGATGGCAGCCGTGTCACGTACCCAGGTCGAGGTCCTTCGCATGGTCGCCATGGGGATGAGCAACCAGCAGATCGCCGAGCGGCGCGGAACCTCGGCGCGCGCCGTCCACGACGTCATCGCTCGCGCGCTGGCCGCCATCGGCGAGGAGGACACCGCTGAGGGAAGTGCACGCGTGCGCGCGGCGCGCAGCTACATGGTCACCGCCGGCATTCCCATGGGCTCGCCATGAGTCGGTTGCGTCGGCTTCTGGGACACATCGGGGGCCCCTACGCCCTCGACGGTCGGGTGATCGGGGCCTACTTCCTCCTGTTCATGGTCGTGACGCTCGTGCTCGATGTACCCGCTGGTGCCGACAGACGCTGGTCGTGGCTCGTTGCCGGCGTCGCGTCGGTGCTCACGGGCGTCGGGTTCCTCCTCCTCGCCAGGCGCTTCTTGCTTCCCCCCACCTCACGGCCTGCCCGACCGGCAACGGCGCTGACGGTCTACGCCGCCGCGGGCGCGGTCCGGGTCAGTGTCCTGTGGTGGGTGGGATCCGCGCTGGGGATCAGCGTCGACCCGGCGCGTGGTGGTTCGGCCATGGTGGTCTGTGCGGTCGTCATGTCACTGGCCGCCCTGACCGTGCAGTCCGAGTCCAGCCACCGTCGGGAACGGGAGCGCCTCGTCCTGGAGCAACACCGCCTGCTCGCACTTCGCGCGTCTTTCGGTGAACGTGTGGCTCAGTCGGAGCGCGACCTCCAACGTCAGATCCACGAGGAACTCGATCCCGCGTTGTCCCGAATCGACGCCGCCCTGACGGCCGAGGACGACGATCGCCGCGCCTCTCTCATCATCGATGCTGTCGGGCGGATCGTGCGTCCGATGAGTCATCGTCTGGTGACGACGGACGGTCCGCCACCGGTGGTGGCCCTCGACGGCGAACCGCCGCCCGCGGCTCCGTCCGCCCATCCGATCGATGTGCGCCGATCGATGCTGCCCGGAACGGTGGCTGTGATCACCGCGTCGCTGTCCCTGGGTTATCTCGTCAGCGGAACGGAATGGACGTGGGCGTCAGTGCCCAGGGTCGCGATCGTGACGCTGGCGGGATACGCGACGGTCGTGGCCCTGCGCCGGTGGTGGCCCCGTCGGCTGCGTTACCTGGGCACCGGACCAGCGGTTGCCGCGCTCGGGACCTACTACGCGGCCGGCGGGATGGTCAGCTCCGCGGTTCTCGCGCTGCTGGGCCCCCTTCTGTTCGGTGAGTCGTGGGCGACCGGGTCCGCCCCCATGAGCCACAACACCACCTGGCCCCTCACCGCATCGCTCGTCGTCGGACTGGGACTCTCCTCCCTGGTGATTGCCGAGCAGCGTCTGCAGCAGGCCGAGGCCGATCTCCGTGAAGTGAACGACGAACTCGATGTCGTCGTCTCTCGGCTCAGGGCCCAGTTGTGGGTCAACCGCCAGCAACTGTCCTGGGTGCTCCACGGTCCGGTGCAGTCAGCCCTGCTCGCGGCCGCTCATGAACTCCAGAATCGGAACGTGGACGCCGACGATCGGGAACGGATCCGGGTGCGCATCGCCGAGGCCGCGGCACACCTCGAAACGGGACAGATCCCGCACCATGCTCTGGGACGCGCGATGGATGAGCTGTGCCGCCTGTGGGAGTACACCTGTCCCCTGCGGATCTCGGCGGGGACGGACGTCCGGGAGAGGCTCGACGGCGACCCGACAGCGAGTTATGCGGTCATCGAGATCCTGCGTGAGGGCGTCAGCAACGCGGTCCGCCACGGCGGGGCCACGCAAGTGAACATCGAGCTGGCGTTGTCGGAGCGCGGTCTTGTCGAGGTTCGACTCACCGACAACGGGAGTGGACTGGCCCCGTCGGACTCGGGGGGTCTCGGTACCTCTTTGCTGAACCAGGTGTGTCATCGATGGTCCCGGACGAGCACCCCGACGGGCTGTGTGTTGGAGGCTCAGGTCACCGTCGCCTGACGGCCGCCCCCAGCGTCGGACGACAGACGTGCAGGGCCGGTGCCCGCTCGAAGGTCGGTCACGGCGCTGCCCTCCTGTCTGAGGAGAGCCTCCATGTCGGAGATGGTGCTCATCAGGGGCGCAGGGAACACCACGGTGCTGTTCTTGTCCACTCCCAGCTCCACCAGTGTCTGCAGGGTGCGCAGCTGCAGGGCCAAGGGATGCGCCACCATCACATCCGAGGCGCTTCCGAGGGAGTCGGCCGCCATCGCCTCGCCCTCGGCGGCGATGATCTTGGCCCGCTTCTCACGTTCCGCCTCGGCCTCCCGTGCCATCGCCCGCTTCATTCCCTCGGGCAGTTGGATGTCCTTCAACTCGACGATGAGTATGCGCACGCCCCACTCGGCCTGATGCTCCTCCAGGATCGATCGGATGTCGCGGTTGATGCGGTCGGTCTCGGCCAGCGTCTCGTCCAGGGAGTGTTGGCCCACCACGCTCCGCAGAGTTGTCTGCGCGATCTGTCCGATGGCGGATGCCACGTTCTCGATCGCGACGATCGACCGGGTCGCATCGACCACGCGGTAGTAGGCGACTGCGGCGATATCGACGCTCACATTGTCCTTGGTGATGATCCCCTGAGACTGTACGGGCATGGTGATGATGCGCAAGGAGACCGGCTGGAGTCGATCGGCGATGGGGATGATGAAGGTCAGTCCCGGAGTTCTCTCCCCCACCACGCGTCCGAAGCGGAAGACGACTCCTCGTTCGTACTGCTGAACGATGCGGATGGACAGCGCCAGAAGTACCACGGCGATGGCGGCGGCAACTCCGATGATGATCCACGTCAGGGTCATGTCGACCGCCCCCTCACTCCCACGCTACGCGCGGCGGGAGGGGGGCGGAACCTCCCACGCGTCAGCCGCCCTGGGGTGATGGTGGCTCAGCGCGCAATCCCGGTCATGAGGTGTCATCCTCTAGCAGTGCGCCGCTCGGCGACACAGAACGAAACGGAGCAGACATGCGGGTCCTCACCAGCATCTTCCTGGCCGCGGCCGTGGCCGGACTCGGCCTCACCCTCCCCGCCCAGGCCGCGGACAGTAGTGCTCCCGCCGGACACCCCCACGAGGGCAAACGCTGCTCCACGAAGGGCAAAGTCGTCAAGGTAGGGAACAAGCATCATCGGGTGAAGCTCAAGTGCACCAAGGTGCGCCGCGGCGACCGCCACGTGAAGGTGTGGAAGTACCACGGTCGCGCTTGACGCTCGGCTACCTGAATCGCACCTTGACAGGGGTGCGCTCCTGCCCCCGCAGCATGTGGACGCGGAGCCCCTCGGGGTCGGACGGCTTCCATCCGGCGTATGAGATTGCGAGTCCCGCATCGTCGGGCAGCCACTTCCGGATGACGGCCGATTTCTGCTGTGCCCTGTCGGACTGGTAGTACTGCAATTTCGCCTTGACAACGGCCCTCCCGGCCTTCGAGCTCAACGAGTAGAGCAGCGCAGTCTTGCGTTTGCCCACGAGGGTGCCGGCCAAGAGAGAGGTCTCGGCCTGGGAAACGACTCGCCCGGACAACGAGACTGATCGAGTGTTGGCGGTGTCGACGAAGGACAACCGTCCCTCGCCGGGGTCCTTGCCTCTGTACAGGACCGTACCGGTGGTGGTGCTGAGGCCGACCCGACCGATACTCCCGGCCGGGATCTCAACGTCCTCGGTTCCGATCGCGTACTGGCCGGTGGTGGCCAGCACCGACGAAGTGATCGCTTCTTTGGACAAACGGGCGTTGATGGTCACCAGAAAGGCCTTGCCCTTCGGCAGCCGGAAGGAGGGGAAGTTCCAGCGTTGACCTGGCTCCCAAGGTGAGGTGGGCGGCGTCACCTCGAGCCGCTTCATCGGTGAACCGTCGAGCCGGGTCACCTTGACCTTGAGAGGTACCTGCGACTTGACCGGCTCGATCTGAATTCTGGTGTGCCGAGCATCGCGGCAGAACGGACACGGCTGCTTGGAGGTGATGAAGTCTGCGGGAACAACGCCGATGCCTCTGAGCTGGGGATCGACCGGTGGCTCGTCCGGGTTGACCTGGAAAGCATACTGAGCGGTCTGCTTGACCGTGTCGAGGCGGACCACACGCCGAAAGTCGGGGTAGTTGTTGTCATAGACGGCCACGTCGTAGTGGCCGGCGTCCCCGCCATAGAGGGCATAGGGAGTGACGGCGTGTCCGCCCTCCTTGGAGAACATGATCAACACAGGCGGCGTCTGACCAGGCACCAGGGCGTCCCTGAGGTCCTCGACCACCCGCGAGGGCTTCGTCACGAACCGTGAGGGAGACCTTGCGAACTGCGAGGCCATGTTTCGCGCGATCTGACGGCTGATCGGAGTCCGCAAGCCAAGGCCGTAGGTGGTCGTGGCTCCGCTCTGGAACTGGTCCGGCGCCAGTTGGCCGGCGAAGAGTTGGCTTGCCGTGCTGGCCAGCCCGTAACAATGCCCCCCGGCCATTGCCGCATTGGAGCTGTCACGCCACAGCTTGCCGGCCAGGGTCAGGGTGCACGCGCCTTCAGAGTTCCCCTCCACACACACGCGTTCACCCATCATGTCCCTGATAGTTGTGGCGTTCAGGTTCTCCGGTCCGGTCTTCGGCGCTCCGAAGACCGCGTTGTTGGTGGTGTCCGGTTTGCTGGTGTTGAAGAAACTGAAGCCGTCGCTGAACGGCCGGAACCCGGAGTCCGCGATGAGGCTGCCGCGCGGCGTGGTCCAGTCCTGATGGGCATCACCGGCTTTCACAAAATCCACATAGGTGCGCCACATCTCCCTGTCGGCACCGGCCGGCACATTGTCACCGTCCGCGGCGAGAGCCGGTGAAACAGCCGACAACGAGGCCACAGCGGTCGCGAGGCACGTTGCGATGAGTCGAGCGAACATAGCCGAGTCTCACCCCACGCGTCCGGACCTCGCAACCCCAGTACTCGGAGTTCACCGGTTCACGGGAACAGTCACCGCGCTCGATTCGGGTGCCGGTACATAGTGTCAGCTCAACTCGACATGTGTCATGGGATATCCGGCGGGGCTCTCACATGCATACAGTGTCGCTTAGGCTGTGAGAGTGCGGAAAGGGACGAGTTGAGTCCAGGGACGTGGTGTAGGAGTTGATCGGGTTCGGCGTGGTGCCGCAGACGGAGGC
>CAIWTL010000189.1 GCA_903915555.1 uncultured Micrococcales bacterium
CACCATGACACTCGTCGAGTACGTCATCTCCTTCCGTACGGATCGGCAGGGCGATCGAGCGGCTGACCTCGCCGCCGTGATCCGACATCTCGCGGCGCTGGAGGACTCCGAGGTCATCGTGGTCGAACAGGACGCGGAACCGCGCTGGGAGCCCGACCCCCGGGTACGCCACGTGTTCCTGCGCCACGAGGGATCCTTCAACAAGTCCTGGGCCATGAACGTCGGCTTCCGGCACACGACAGCCCCAGTCCTGGCGTTCGGCGATGCCGACCTGCTGATGCCGCTAGCTGACATCGAGACCGCCATCGGCGGCATCCGGGCGGGCTTCGACGCCGTCAATCCCTTCGACCGACTGGTCGACCTGTCACCGCCGCAGACTGCGGACGTGTGGGCCGGCGAGCCGTTGCCCCCAGCCCCGCCGGATCTTCCCGACGCCCGACGGGCGGATGGCGAATACCTGCCCTTCTGCGGCGGTCTGTTCCTGATCGACAGGGACGCCTTCCTGCGCGCCGGTGGCTACGACGAACGCTTCAGCGGCTGGGGCGGTGAGGACGACGCGCTGTCGGTGAAGCTCGAGCGGATGGGACTGCGCTGCGCAGTCGCACAGGGCCGGGTGGCGTTCCACCTGTGGCACGAACGACCCGCCTCGCGATACACCCGCGACGACTACGCGCAGAACGTGGCCAGACTGCGCCACCTTCAGGAGTGTCCCCCGGAAGAACTGGCGGAACTCTGCGCCGCAGATGCTCTCCGGATCGGCGACGAGACGGCGCCGATCGCCGGCTCTGCTCCCTGATCCAAAGCGCTCCTCCCACCGTCGTCGCGGCACTACCGTGGACGCGTGTTCAGGGAGCGCGCGCGAACCAGGAGGTCCGATGAGGACCTGGACCGGCCGCTCCGGCTGGTCTCCGTCCCCGCCTCTGTCGCGCTGGGGCTTGCGTTGCTGGTGATGGCCGGAGGCGCTCTGTGGCTGTTCGGCGGTCACGTCGCCGTTCGGGTGCCCGCCTCCGGGGTCATCGTCAATCCCCCCGCGAACGTCGATGTCGTCACACGTGCCGAGGGTGTCGTCGAGGGGGGTCCCGAGCGGATCGGTGCCGTCGTCGCGGAAGGGGCGGTGGTCGCCGAGGTACGTACGCCCGCGGGTGACTTGGTGGAGATCACGTCACCCATCGCAGGCACGGTGGTGGCGCGAGGCATCGGCCCGAACGACGCCGTTCAGAACGGCGACACGATGGTCACGGTCGCCCACGACACGGCACCGATGGTGGCGTTGCTGTTCGCTCCTGCCACCACCGTTCCCGGAATCGCGCCGGCCGATCCGGTAACCCTGGCTCCGGTGAGCGCGGATCCCACGTCGACCGGGTCCCTGACGGGAACCGTCCAGGCGGTCACTCCGTTGCCGGTGTCGCCCGAGCGGGTGGATTCCCTGGTGACCGACTCTCAACTCACCGAGCAGATCGTCGCCGATGGAGTACCCGCCCACGAGATCCTCGTCTCACTGGCCACCGTGGCCGGTGACGACGAGGCGCTGCAGTGGACCGGTCCGGGCCCCTCGAAGCCTCCCGTCAGCGGCGAGCTCGTGCAGGCCGAGATCGTGATCGCCGAGCAGACGCCGTGGCAGGCCCTGGTAGGTGGCGGATGAGCGGAGTCACCGCGGCGGAGATCACGGAGGTGGACGACGCCCCCGACCTGTCTTTCACCAAGGGACTGCGTCGCACCCAGACGAAGGTGCCGACCATCCTGCAGATGGAGGCCACGGAGTGCGGCGCGGCGTCACTGGCGATGATCCTGGCAGCGAACGGCCGGTGGGTACCCCTGGAGCAGCTGCGTGCCGAATGCGGGGTGTCGCGAAACGGCGCCAACGCCAAGTCGGTGGTGATGGCGGCCCGCGCTCACGGACTGACGGCTCAAGGTATGAGCCTGGACCTGAAGGACCTGCCCGACGAACAGTTCCCGGTCATCGGGTACTGGAACTTCGACCACTTCCTGGTCATCGAGGGAACCGACAGCAAAGGTGTCCTGGTCAACGATCCGGCCCGGGGCCGATGGGTCGTGCCCTGGGAGGAGGCCGATCGATCGTTCACGGGACTCGTGCTGCGCATGGCGCCCGGCCCCGACTTCGCCCCCGGCGGGAATCGCCCCTCGGTACGGGCCGGTCTGTCCTGGCGGCTGGCGGGCAGCG
>CAIWTL010000190.1 GCA_903915555.1 uncultured Micrococcales bacterium
AGGACTGGGACCTCGAGGCGCTGTGGACCGCGCTGCGGCAGTTGTACCCGGTCTCGGTCACGGTCGACGACCTCGCCGAGGCCAGCGGTGGGGAGCTGGTCGATCTCACCGGTGACTTCATCGCCGAGGAGATCGCCGCCGACGCCCAGGAGGCCTACGACCTCCGCGAAGCGGCGCTGGGGGCCGAGGCCATGCGGGAGTTCGAGCGGCGGGTCGTCCTGTCGGTGCTCGACCGGAAGTGGCGTGAGCACCTGCACGAGATGGACCACCTTCGGCACGGCATCGGACTTCGGGCCATGGCGCAGAAGGACCCGCTGGTCGAGTACCAGCGCGAGGGGTTCGACCTGTTCAACGGGATGATGGACGGCATCAAGGAGGAGACCGTCGGGTACCTGTTCAACGCCGAGGTCCAGGTCAACGAGGTGGAGCCCGAGACCCAGGAGGCCATCGACGGTCTCGCGGATGCGACGGGCACAGGGGTGGCCGATCTGCTGGCCGCCGCCGTGGCGTCCGGTGACGTGGAGCCCAGGACCGAGGTGTCGGCGAAGGGCCTCGAACCCTCGAGGCCCCGCGAGATGGAGTACTCCAGCCCGTCGCTCGACGACGGCGGCGGGGTGCGGACGGTCGCCCAGCAGGACGAGGCGGTCGTGGAGGTCGACCCCACTGCCTCACGGGCGGAGCGGCGCCGCGCCGAGCGGGCCAACCGCAAGAAGGGCAGCTGAGCGGGAGCTCACCGGATCTCGACGGCAGTCACCTGCCATCGCCCCCCGCGCTGCCGTAGTTGCAGGGCCACCGCCTGGTACCTGACGGCGCCCCGGACGACGGCGGTCGCCTCGAGGACCCCGGCGTGTTGCCGTGACACCCGCAGCGACGAGACGCCCCGCACCGGGCCGTTCCCCGACGGGGACACCCGGCTGCGCCGCTGGAGACGTTCGAGGGGCCCCGGTCGGACGACGCGGTAGAGCTGGGTCGCGGGGCGGTCGCCCGCCGCCACTTCCACGACGGCGGTGCAGACCCGGGCGATCCAGCGGTGCAGGTCGTCGGGCAGCGGGGGCAGGGGAGCGCGGGGCACCACCGGCGATGCCTTCCCGAGCCACTCCAACCGCAGTTCTTCCTGTCGTGATGCGGGTCGTGCCCGTGTCATGTGTCCCCCTCGTCGCGACCCGCTGCCGGAGTGCCCGGCGCGGGTACTCGATCCCATTCCCTTGAGATGCACCTGGATGCTGTTTGATGTCATTTGATGCGTTTTACTGTCGATGATGATCCAACGTCGATGTCGAGTGATCGTCAAGGCCTCCATGATGTGAGGCAGGTCACCGTGTCACCGACCGGTCCGTCCCCACCGGGGACGACCCGTCATCGTCGGCGGATGGACATCCCTCAACTGTGGGACCTCGGAGAGGACACGGGCGCCCCGCTCGACGAGTCAGAGGAACTGGCGCGCGCCTACGACGCCGAGGTCGGCATGGCCGACCGGCTGCGGGGTTGGTCCGGTGCGGAACTCTCGGTCAGGACCGTCGACGCGCGGATCCTGCGCGGGACGGTCAGCGAGGTGTTCCGCGATGCGCTGCTGCTCGACGGTGACGGCGGGGTCGTTCTCGTGCCGCTGGCCGCGGCCGTGCGCCTACGGGGTCCCCGCCGGGGCCATGTGGCGCCCCGCGGCCGTCAGCGGGCGTCCGGGCTCGGCCTCGTCCGCGACCGAACGGGCAGCGGGGTCGTCGTCCGCCTCGTCGACGGGGGGCACGAACGGGGGGTGGTCGGGGCGGTCGGGGCCGATCACGTGGCGCTGGCGGTGCCCGGTGGAGAGGAGATCATCCCCTGGCCGGCCATCACGTCGATCGAGTGGCCCTAGCGACGCCGGGGTCGGGAGTCTACGGCGACTCCTGCCGGATCGCCTCCTGCGTCTCGGCGTACATGCGCGCGATGTAGTCCTCGAAGTCGGACTCGGCGACGCGCCACTGACCCCGTCCGCCGACCTTGAGGGCGCGCAGATCCCCCGAGCGGACCAGGGCGTAGGCCTGAGCCGCTGAGATGTTCAACACATCGGCGACATCCGCCAGTGTCAGGAATCGGCGCTCCACGTTCTAATGCTTGCATGCCGAGGCGCGCGCGCGTCGTCGGCTCACGGGGGGAGGCGCCATGCGCGCACGTTCGATGGGTCTGCCGTCCTGGCGCCGGGCCGACAGCAGCGACGCGACGGAACGATCGGGGGCGCGGCTGGCCGTTGGTGCGGTGCTCGTCGGCGCCGCCGCGGTCACCGCCGTCATGACGACGGGCGAGGGGGGAGACGGTGTGACGGCGCTCGTGGTCACGCGGGCCGTCGCCGAGGGTGCGGCACTCGGGTCAGGTGACGTGCGGGCCGCCACCGTGCAGGTGCCCGAGCCAGGAGTGCTCCACGGCCCGAGCCTCGGTCCAGGAGCCACGGCGGCGCGCAGTCTGTCGCCCGGTGAGCCCCTCCTGGTCCGGGATGTCGTGGCGAGCCATCCCGATGACCGGCGCGTCACGATCCCCGTGTCGCCGGAGGCCCTCCCGTCCGGACTCGGCGTCGGCGAACACGTGGACCTGTGGCAGCCGGGCCGCCCCTCCGCGCCGCTGATCGCCGACGTGGTCGTCGCGGGGGTGACCCCACCCGACATCGGTGCGGCGAGCGTCGAGGTCCTCGTCGGGCCCGCAGACGTGGCCACCGCGGTGGCGGCGACCACCACGTCCGACATCGTCCTGGCGCGCCGACCATGACGTGGCTGCTGGCGCTCACGGGTCTCGCGGCGGAGGCCGATGTGGTGCGCACGCTGCGCGACCGGTCCCCGCACCGGGTCACGGACGTCGTCGAGATGCTCGCGGTCGCCCGGTCCGGACGCGCCGACGGCGTCTTCGTGTCCGCCAGGTTCCCGCAGATGACCCGCGAGGTCGGGCTCTCCCTGGCCCGGTCGGGGGTCGCTGTCTGGGGAGTCGTCGACCCCCGGGACGACGTGGGCGCGCGCCTCGTGGCCGAATGGGGGATGCCCGCGGTGTCCGGTGCCGACGACATCCTGGCGGTCATCGACGGCGAGCACGCCGTCAGCCCCGGGGACACGCGCCGCGGCAGCTCCCGGGGCGCCCCGGGTCGACTGGTGACGGTCCTGGGCACGTCCGGCGCACCCGGAACGACGACGGTCGCCCTCAACGCGGCAGTACGGCTCACGCGTCCCGCGCTGCTGGTGGATGCGGACGGGCGGGCGCCCAGCGTGGGATTCCACCTGGGGCTCTCCGGCGATGCCCCCGGCCTACGCGGCGCGTCGCGCCGGGCCGAGCTCGGCCGGCTCACCCCACAGGACCTCCTCGGCGCCTGCCACGATGTGGCGCGGACCGCGGTGCTGCCTGCGGGCCACGGCGACGTCGTCGGTCACGCGCTGGCAGAGGTCATCCGTGCCACCGGGCGCACCATCATCGCCGACTGCGGCAGCGACCCGGAGGTGGCGGCGGCATTGCTGTCACGGGCCGACCTGCTCGTGCTCGTCGCCACCCCCACGGCCGTGGGAGTGCACCGGTGGCTCGACCTCGTCCCCCGAGTCCGCGAGTTCTGCGGCGCCGAGCGCCTGACGGTCTGGAACCAGATCCGCGGGGCGCGGCAGGGCGGGCGGCTGGGAGCCGCGCCTCTGGCACGCCTCCGCCGGCTGACGGCACGCGTGGATCCCGGCAGCACGGTGGTCGGAGTGTCCTGGGTGGGCTCCCGCTGTGCCACACGCGGCCCGTGGCCCCAGCGCGGTGGCGGGCGGGTGTTCACGGAATTGGTGAGGAACATCGAGCGACGGGTGTATCCCGAGCCCGGGCGATCCGAACCCGAACAAGGTGCAGGGCCCCTCGGTATACGGGTACGAGGGGCCCTGCGGTCCGCATAACTCTCAGGTGATCTCACAAGCATTTTGCTTGTTGTTGAGTATCGGGATTGTCCCGATTTCCTTGTGGATCCTCGGTGTCCCTCGGGTCCTTCATAACGGAATATGCGGTTGTGTCGTCCATGGAGTAGCTGTTGTCCGTATCGACATTCGAGTGGTGTTGTGCGGTTCCTCGTCCTGCGCATTTTGATTGAGCGCTTGTGATGATTACCCATCACTTGGTGACTGGAAGACGCTCACCGACGATACGTCGCTGTCGTTCGGGCATTGCCGATCCGACACCATGTCAGTTCCTCTATGGACTTGTCATCACCGCAGGTTCGTCTTATCTCAGATCTGACGTTCTCCTGTTGTGATGAACATGAGGGTGCCCCCGCCGGGAACCGGTTGGCAACGCGAGGGACCGCCTTCGGGCACGGTTCACCCGTTCCGACCAACGGAGGCGGACGCAGCCCCGCCGGGACCGCATGACACGATGGTGCGACGGGCTGGGAGGAGGAGACCTGTGGCCGATCGTCTGAGTCCTCTGGATGTGTCGTTCCTGTACCTGGAGGAACCGACGACCCCCATGCACGTGGGCAGCGTCGCGATCTTCGAGGCACCGGAGGGGGGCTTCGACCACGACCGACTCGTCCAGCTGATCAAGACCCGGATCGCCTTCGTGCCGCGCTACCGGCAGCGGGTCCGGTGGGTCCCCGGACGGGTCGCCAATCCCGTGTGGGTGGACGACGAATCGTTCGACGTCACCTACCACGTCCGTCGGTCCGCACTGCCGCGGCCGGGCACCGACGAGCAGCTGCGCGACCTCGTGGCACGCATCATGAGCCGACCACTCGACCAGAACCGTCCGCTGTGGGAGATGTACCTGATCGAGGGCCTCGAGGGAGGCCGGTTCGCGATCCTCAGCAAGAGCCACCATGCGATGGTCGACGGCATGGCTGCGGTCGACATCGGCCAGGTGATCCTGGACGTGACCCCCGAGCCGCGCGCTATGGGGACCGATGTCTGGCGCCCCGCCCGTGAGCCCACGTCCCTCGAACTGTTCGTCGGCGGTGTCGCGGACTCGATGCGCTCGCCGGCGACCGTCGTCGAATCGGTCAAGTCCGGGTTCGGTGACATCCGCGAGACCGCGCTGGACGTCGGGCGCAACATGGTCGGGGTCCTCAGCGCCGCGGCGACGGTCGTCCGCCCACCGGCGGCCAGCCCGTTGAACGTCGAGATCGGCGAGCAGCGCAGGTACGGCACCGCCGACACCTCCCTGGCCGACTACAAGCGGATCCGTAAGGCCCACGGTGGCACCATCAACGACGTGGTCCTGGCTGTCATCGCCGGTGCCCTGCGCGAGTGGCTCATGACGCGCGGCGAGAACCTGTACCCGCGCAGCACGATCAGGGCGATGGTGCCCGTGAGCCTCCGGCCCGAGACCGACGGGGGCGCGTCCGGCAACCAGGTCGCGGCGTTCCTGTGCGATCTTCCCGTCGGGGAGCCGGATCCCGTGGTCCGGCTGCAGCGGGTCTCCTTCGAGATGGGTCAACTGAAGGCCAGCGGGCAGGCGCTGGGGGCCCAGGCGATCGTCGGCATCACCGGCTTCGCACCCCCCACCCTGCACGCCATCGGCGCGCGCGCCGCGAGTGGTCTCACCCGCCGGGTCTGGAACCTGGTGGTCACCAACGTCCCCGGGCCGCAGTTCCCGCTCTATGCGGGGGGTTCCCGGATGATGGCCGCGTATCCCGTGGTCCCCCTCGCGAAGAGTCAGGCGGTGAGCATCGGGCTGACGTCCTACGACGGAGGCGTCTACTACGGGCTCAACGCCGACCGCGACGCTATGCCCGATGTGGACGTTTTGGCCGAATGCATCGTCGCAGCTCTGTCCGAGTTGGTCGACACCACCACTCCGGGTGGGCGGAGGCGTACGGTAAGAGCATAAGCGCTCATCTTGAGGAGGCCCATGTCCTCGTCCTCGCCGAGCCGTTCCGCCGCGAGCGGCCGTCCGGTGCGCCGCGGCCTCGTGCTCGGTGGCGGTGGCGTGCTGGGCGCTGCCTGGATGATCGGGGCGCTGGCCGCACTCGAGGACGTCCACGGGATCGATCCCCGGGACTGTGACGTCATCGTCGGGACGTCTGCGGGGTCGGTCCTGTCGGCCCTCCTGGGCGCCGGGGTCTCGGTCCAGCAGTTGGTCTCCCATCAGCGCGGACACCCCATCACCGAGGGGCCGCTGGCGGGGTACTCGTTCGACTACGAGAAGGCGACCGGGCCCAGCCGACCGACCCGCCCGAAACTCCTCGGGCCGGGATCGGCCAAGCTCATCGGTTCGAGCCTGCGGCGCGCCCGTCGGATGCCCCCGACGGCTGTCCTCTCGGGATTCCTGCCGACGGGGACCGGGTCGCTGGCGCGCGTGGGCCACCTGATCGAGGCGATCACCCCCATGGACGAGTGGTCCCCGCACCCCGACATGTGGATCGTCGCGATGGACTACGCCGACGGCCGGCGCGTCCCCTTCGGCAAGGCCGGGGCCCCGGTCGCTCCGCTGTCGGATGCCGTCATGGCGTCCTGCGCCATCCCGGCATGGTTCGCCCCCGTGCGCATCGACGGACGCGAATACGTCGACGGGGGGACCTGGTCGGCCACGAACGCCGATCTCGTGGCCGGCGCCGGCCTGGACGAGGTGTACGTGCTGGCGCCGATGGTCTCGTTCCATCTCGACCGTCCCAACACCCTCCTCACCCGGCTCGAGCGGCGCTGGCGACTCCAGGTCACCAAGCGCTGTCTCAAGGAGGCCGACAAGGTCAGGTCCCACGGTTCCAACGTCACCGTCATCGGCCCCGGTCCCGAGGACCTCGAGGCGATGGGCGGCAACGCCATGGACCTCCCACGCCGGATCAAGGTCCTGGAGACGTCACTGCGCACGAGCATGCAGTCCCTGCGGGACCCGGAGAATCTCGGTCCCGACCACCTGTCCGAAGTGGGCTGAGCCGCGGTGCGTGTCTACATCCCCGTCACCTTCGTGGGTCTGCGTCGGGCGGCCGACAGCGGCGCGCTGCCGTCGTCGGGGTGGCAGGCCCACCCCCTCGACGACGACTCGGAGGAGGGGGAGTACGCCGCGCTTGCCGCCGCCGCCGACCACTCCCTCATCGCGCTGCGCTCCGAGCCGGAAGCGCCACGCCGTCGCGCGGTCGTGGTGGCGAACGTCCCCGAGGAATGGATCGACACCGAGCCCGGCGGGACCGTGGTTCTCACCCGTCGCGTTCCGGTCGAACGATTCGTCGCGGTCTATGCGGACCCGCCCGAGTCGACGTCCCGCGTGGTCGCCGCGCTGAACGGCCGCGACGGGGAGCCACTGGGGGACATGCTGTGGTTCGCCAGGCAGGAACTGACCGAACTGGTCGCCTGACCTCCCCGCGCCCCGGGACGGGAATCGGCGTGCCAACCGTACCCCCGGACTGCCAGGATGGGCCGCAATCGACCCGGAGGATCGCAGTGGACGCCGTCACGGTCACACCCCCCATCAGCAATGAGCCGACCCGGTCGTACGAGCCGGGTAGCCCGCACCGCGAGTCGCTCCGGCGCACCCTCGACGAACTGGCGCCCGGTGACGGTCGGGAATTCCCGCAGTACATCGGGGGGGAGTGGATCCCCGCGTCCGGTGACCCGTTCACCGTCGTCCAGCCCCATGACCGGGCCGCGGTGCTCGGTACGGGCCGCGAGTCCCTGCAACCGGACGCCGAGAAGGCCGTGGCGGCCGCCATGGATGCCGCACCCACCTGGCGCGACATGGCGTTCGACGACCGTGCCGCCGTGCTCCTGAAGGCGGCGGACCTGCTCAGCGGGCCGTGGCGCGACCGGCTCAATGCGGCGACCATGCTGGGCCAGTCGAAGACCGTGATCCAGGCCGAGATCGACAGTGCCTGCGAACTCATCGACTTCTGGCGCTTCAACGTCAAGTTCGCCCGCGAGATCATGGCCGAGCAGCCCACGTCGTCGCCGGGCGTCTGGAACCGGACGGATCACCGGCCTCTCGAGGGATTCGTCTATGCGGTGACCCCGTTCAACTTCACCGCCATCGCCGGGAACCTGCCGACCGCGCCGGCGCTCATGGGAAACACTGTGGTCTGGAAGCCCGCGGCCACCCAACAGTTCGCCGCCTCGCTGGTGATGGAGCTCCTGATCGAGGCAGGGATGCCGCCCGGGGTGATCAACATGGTGACGGGTAGCGGGATCCCGGTCTCCGACGTCGTCCTCGCCGACCGGAACCTGGCCGGCATCCATTTCACCGGCTCCACCCCGGTGTTCCAACTGCTGTGGCGCACGGTGGGCGAGAACATCACCGACTACCGCTCCTACCCCCGGATCGTCGGGGAGACCGGCGGCAAGGACTTCGTCATGGTGCACCCCTCGGCCGATCCCGGCGTCACCGTGACCGCCATGGTCCGGGGGGCGTTCGAGTACCAGGGCCAGAAGTGCTCGGCAGCCTCCCGGGCCTATGTCCCTCGCAGCATCTGGACACAGATCCGCGACACGGTGAAGGACATCACCGATGACATCCACATGGGCAGCGTCCTCGACTTCCACAATTTCATGGGAGCCGTGATCGACGATCGCTCCTTCGCGAAACTGTCCGGGGTCCAGCAACGGGCGGCAGCCGACGACACTGTGACCGTCCTCGCAGGCGGCACCTCCGACGACTCGGTGGGTTTTTTCGTGCGCCCCACTGTCCTGGAGTGCACCGACCCGACGCGTGAGTACTTCACCGACGAGTACTTCGGTCCCGTCCTCGCCGTGCATATGTACGAGGACGCGGACTACGACCGCGTGCTCGACGAGATGGAGGGAATCGCCCCCTATGCGCTGACGGGTTCGATCAACGCCCAGGACCGGGCGGCGATCGCCGAGGCCAGCCATCGCCTGCGTTTCGCGGCCGGGAACTTCTACATCAACGACAAGCCGACCGGGGCGGTCGTCGGCCAGCAGCCGTTCGGCGGGGGCCGGGCATCGGGTACCAACGACAAGGCCGGCGCGCCGCAGAACCTCATGAGGTGGACCAGCACGCGGTCGATCAAGGAGACCTTCGTGCCCCCCACGGACCACCGATACCCCCACATGGACTGATGTCGGCGGCCCCTGCGGGTGCCGTGGCGGCCGGGACGCGAGCCACGGCCCGGTGGCGATGGCCCGCACTGCTCGTGTGCTGGGCGGTCTCCCGCGGGTTCCTGGTCTGGATCGTGGCGCACGAGGTGCCGTTCTACCCGGACAGCCGCAGCGCATTCCTCGACCTGGAGGTCTACGCGCGGTGGCTGCCGGATCTGACCGCCGGCAGATTGCCGGTCGACGACATGTGGCAGTACCCGCCCGCCTCCGCCTTCTTCTTCCTCCTCGGTGCGATCGGGACGGCACCCACCACGAGCCTCATCGCTGCCATCCTCGTCGCCGATCTGGTCCTGACCCTCGTGTTCGCCCGGGCGTCGATGCGCGCGGGAGCTCTGTGGGTGCTCTTCGGGCTCCTCGTCGGTCCCGTTCTCGTGACCAGGTTCGACATCGTCCCGACGCTGTTCGCGGTACTCGCAGTGCTGTCCGCGGGGCGCCCCATGGCGGTCGGATTCTGGGCGGCGATCGGGGCGTCGGCGAAGGTCTGGCCCGCCCTGGTGCTGCCCATCGTCCCCCGCCGCGCCGCGTTGCGCGGTGGGGCGGCCTTCCTCGCGACGGTCGCCATGGTGGCTGGCCTGTCGGCCCTGGCGTTCGACGGTCTGACGGGGTTCCTCGGCGGTCAGGGATCGCGGGGGCTGCAGGTGGAGTCCGTCGGCGCCCTTCCCTTCCTGGTGGCGAACGCCGTATCGGGGGGGGTCTCCCTGGAGTACCGCTACGGCGCGATGGAGGTCACGCAGGCCGGTGCGGGACCGGTCGCGGCAGTCGTCTCCGCCCTGGCGATCGCGGGGTTCGGCTGGATCGCCGTCGCGTGGTGGCGTGGCCGGCTCGAACGCAGCGCACCTGCCGATGTCGCCTTCACCGTCGTCCTGTTCTCGGTCGTCGTCAGTCGTGTCTTCTCCCCCCAGTACTCGGTGTGGCTGCTGGGACTGGGGGTGCTGTGTCTGGTGACGGGCAGACTGCATGGGCCGGTGTGGCTCGTCGCAGTGGCTGCGGTGGTGACCCAGGCCATCTACCCGATGGGATACGGCTGGCTCCTGGCCGGGGACCCGGGCCTCGTCGCGTTGCAGGTCCTGCGGCTCGCACTCGTCGTGGTGGCGGCAGGGTGGGCCTGGTACCGCGTCGTGATCGCACCCCCCGCGATGACCGATTCCGATGATGGGGTTCAGCGGCCGTGACGGGTCCTACGACCATGGTCCGATTGCCGGGTGCGCGCCCGGTGGGGCAGGCTCGGGGTGAGGAGGTCACCATGGTGCGATCGGGTTTTCCGGGTGTCGCGGTGTCACGGGGTGCGGCCGCCGTCGCCGGCCTGGTCCTGGCCGCGGGCCTGACGTCGCCGGTGGATGCCGTCGCGGGGCAGTGGCACGCCGCCGGGGGCGCCGACTGGATCTCCGCCTCGGGTACGTGCGACCAGGGCGCGCGATGGGGCATCGCCGCGCGCGCGGCCCGCGGAGGGGTCCTGGTGCGCGCGGGCGTGCGCGGGCGCCCGGGTCGCTGGACCGCGACGTTGACGCATAACGGGCGCCCGATCCCGCTGCGGAGGGGACCGGTGGTGACGCCGAACCTCCCGGGGATCGACCAGTACGTGCTGTCCGGGCGGAACCGGCTCACCGGACAGGTGTGCGGCGGGAGTCTGAGTTACTGATGGTGCGGCGACCGGTGGACGAGGACGGCGGCACCTGAGGTGGCCGACTCCGGCGCCGCACGTCAGATCGTGCGCCGCGAGGTGTTGCGCTTCCTCATCCCCGGCCTCATCGGGATGCTCGTCCTGACGGGACTGAGCCTCGTCGCCGCCGTGGCCGTCGCCCGGGAACAGTCCCAGCGGGACGCGGAGATGACGGGCGTATTCCTGGCCAGATCGGTCGTGGAACCGCGCCTGTCCGGGAAGCTGATCGAGGGCGACCCGAGCGAGATCGCCGGACTCGACTCCGCGCTGGTCGCCACGGTCGAGGGTGCGGACGTCCTCGGCCTGCGGATCTGGGACTCCGACGGGGTGGTCGTCTACGCCGACGACCCCCGCGTCATCGGTGAGACCTTCGAGGTCGCTCCCACACTCGCCGAAGGTCACGGCGTCACGGTGTCCCCCGCGGACACCACCCGTCCGGAGAACCGCTACCTCGACCCGTCGGCACAGATAGTGGAGGTCAGCCTCCCTGTCGCGGGTGCCGACGGCCGCACCTACACCTTCCAGGTCCATCAGTTGCAGGACCAGATCCGGGAACAGGCGCGCGAGATCTGGTTGTCGTTCGTGCCGGTCCTCGTCGGCTCGCTGCTGTTGATGGGACTCCTGCTCGGGATGCTCGCGGTGCGGATGGCGGGCCGGATCAGCGCCGACATGGCCGAGCGTCAGGAGCTGCTCCAGATGTCCCTTCAGGCGGGGGAGCTGGAACGCGGGCGGATCGCGGCCCAGTTGCACGACGGCACGGTCCAGCAGCTCGTCGGACTGTCCTTCACCCTCGCCGGGCTGTCCTCCCGGTCCTCGGCGGAAGGACGTGACGACCAGGCCGCCAGTCTCGCGGCTGCCGCCGAGCAGACCCGCTCCGCCGTCCGCGGGCTACGGTCCCTGCTCGTCGACATCTATCCCGCCAACCTCGACCGCGCCGGTCTGCCCGCCGCGCTGGAGGACCTCGCGCCGTCGGAGGGCAGTGTGCCGGAGGGTGGCCCACCCGTTCCCCGTGTCGTGGTCCGGGCAGAGGACGTCCCGACGCTGTCGCCCGAGGTCCGGTCGGCCGTCTACCGCATCGCCCGCGAGTCCGTCGCCAACGCTGTGAAACACGCCGCCGCGCAGGAGGTCACCGTCACCCTCGGGTGCGACGGCGGCGACGTGGTCCTGCGCGTGGCCGACGACGGCGTCGGGTTCGTGCCCGGTGAGCCCGAGCAGGGCCACCTGGGCCTGATCATCAGCCGCGATGTGGCCGAGTCCGTGGGCGGATCCCTCGACATCGACTCGGATCCCGGGCACGGTGCTGTCGTGACGTTCCGGACGGAGGCCCGATGATCTCGGTGGTGGTGGTCGACGACCATGAGGTCGTCGTGCAGGGCCTGCGCCTCCTGTTGGCCGAACAGGAGGACATCGAGGTGATCGGCTCGGCCCACGACGGGGCAGAAGGGGCCCGGTTGGTCGAGGAACTACGACCCGATGTCGTCCTCATGGACCTCTCCATGCCGGGGACGGACGGTATCGAGGCGACGAGGGTCATCACCGAGTCATGCCCGTCGACGTCGGTGGTCATCCTCACCACGTACGGGGACAGGGACCGGGTGCTCGCCAGTCTCGATGCGGGTGCGGTGGGCTACCTGATGAAGGACGTCTCGCCGCAGGCGCTCCATGACGGTGTGCGCGCCGCGGCCGGAGGCGGTTCCCCCATCGACGCCCGCGCCGCTCGCGCCCTCGTCGAGTCCCGGCAGGATGCCGCCGGCGGCCACCGGCTGACGGGCAAGCAGGAGGAGGTGCTGCGTCTGGTGGCCGAGGGGCTGCCCAACCGACTCGTCGCGCGTCGACTCGACATCACGGAGAAAACGGTCAAGGCCCATCTGACCCAGATCTACGCGACTCTGGGTGTCACCGACCGGGTTCAGGCCGCACTGTGGGCCCAGGAACACCTGCGCTGACGGAGCGGGGAGCGGCCGTCGGCCCGCTCCGGTGCTGTGTTGCTCAGCCGTCGAGCCACTCCGTGCCGACGCGCTGCTCCTTGTCCAGGTACTTCGTGATCCACTCGGTCGCGACGCCCTCGATCTTGCCCCCCACGAACGGGACCGTGCACTTGAGATCCCCGCGGGTCTCCACCTTCGAGCCGTCACCGTCGGCGGTCAGCAGAACCTCGCCGGTGAAGGAGATGGGGTTGTTGCCGAAGTCGACGACGAACGTCCCTCGCCGTGAGCCGTCCGGGTCCGCGTCGCCCCACCGCTGGGTCTCGACGAGGGTGAGTGTCTCGCCGACGAACTTCTTGGCGAACCCCGGCAACTTGGCGGGGAGGACGCGCCTGCTCACGATCGTGGTGGTGGCGTCCTCGGACGTGACGTCAGCGGATGCCTCGATCGAACCGCTCGCCAGGCATTTGCGTTCCACGAACTCCGGGTCGCTCAGCATCGCGAACACGTCCTCGGGTGGCACCGTGTAGTGCTGGGCCTGGTCGATCTTCGTGGTCACAGTGCCTCCTGACATCCGTGTCGCCCCGCCACCGGGTCCGGTGCGGGAACACGCCTTCCGTGCGAACCCTGCCGCAATAGTCGGCGCCGTGCCAGTCACGTGATCGCCGTGTCTGCAAGCATCGGCCGCCGATAGGCTGGCGGCCATGAGCCCGCGTCAGTCCCCGGAGGACCGGTTGCGGGCTGACCTGGTCGGGGCGGCGCTGGCCCAGGCGCCCGCGCTCGGTGCCGCAGCGGTGCCGGAACTGTCCGAACTCGTCGATCTCTACTACGCCAACGTCGCCGCCGAGGATCTCGTCGACCAGGACCCCCTCGATGTGCTCGGGGTGGCCTTGAGTCACCGCCAGGCCGCTGCCGTGCGCGAGCCGGGCGAGACGATCGTCCGAGTCCACACGCCGACCGTCGAGGAGAACGGCTGGAGCAACGGGCATACGTCCGTCGAGATCGTCACCGACGACATGCCGTTCCTGGTCGACTCGGTGTCGGCATCGCTGTCCGCCCACGGGCGAGGTATCCACCTCGTGATCCATCCTCAGTTCGACGTTCTGCGGGACAGCGACGGAGCGTTGGTCTCCGTGTCGGCGGCCGACCACGGGAGTGAGGACAAGGACCTCGCCGCGGTCACGGAGTCCTGGATCCACTTCGACATCGACAGGGAGACCGAACCCGCCGAGATAGAGGAGTTGACGGCGGTCCTGTCCAGCGTGCTGTCCGACGTCCGGGCGGCCGTCGAGGACTGGCCGCCCATGACCGAGGCGGCCGACGAGATCGCCCAGCGGATGGCACACGAGCCGATCCCCGGACTGGCCGAGGCCACGCAGTCGGAGGCGGTGGACTTCCTGACCTGGCTCACCGGCGGGAATTTCACCTTCCTGGGATATCGCCGATACGACCTCGTGGCCGCCGAGGACGGGGGCCAGGCGCTCGCCGTGGTGGCCGGCAGCGGCAGGGGAATCCTGCGCGGGGGCGACGGGAAGGTACGGCCGCTGCGGGAACTTCCCGAACGGGTGCGGTCCCGGGCGCTCGATCCCGACCCTCTGGTGCTCACCAAGGCCAACTCGCGATCGACCGTCCACCGCAACGCCTATCTCGACTACGTCGGGGTCAAGGTCTTCGACGAGGACGGCACGGTGGTGGGCGAGGACCGTTTCCTCGGTCTTTTCACTGCGGCCGCCTACAACCAGAGCGTCCTGAGCATTCCCGTGCTGCGGGCCAAGGTCGCAGCCGTCATGCGTCGCAGCGGTTTCGCGCCCGATTCGCACAGCGGCAAGGATCTGCTCCAGTTCCTCGAGACCTACCCCCGCGACGAACTGTTCCAGGCGACGGAGGACGAGCTCCTCGAGACAGCCCTCGGGGTCCTACGGCTCCAGGAGAGGCGCCGGACCCGGCTCTTCTGGCGCCGCGACCCCTACGGCCGCTTCGCGTCATGTCTGGTCTATCTGCCCCGGGACCGCTACACCACGACCGTTCGGCTCCACATGGAACAGATCCTGCGGGACGCCTTCGGCGCCGACAGCATCGAGTTCCACACGCGGGTCACCGAGAGTGTGCTGGCGCGCCTCCACTTCGTCGTCCGGGTCGCGTCCGGTCGGGACCTCCCGTCCCCCGATCACGCGAGTGTCGAGGCGGCGCTCGCGGCCGCCGCGCGTTCCTGGGAGGACACCTTCTCGGAGGAACTCGTCGAGGCGGCGGGGGAGGAGGACGCGGCGCGGCTGGGTGCACGGTTCGCCGCGGCGGTGCCCGAGGCCTACAAGGAGGTCTTCCCCGCGCGCACGGGAGTGGCGGACATCCGTCACCTCGACCGACTCCCCGACGGGGCGACCGAACTCAACCTGTACCGCCCCTATGATGCCGCCGAACGAACGAGGAGACTGAAGATCTACCGCTCCGGTGAGGCGGTCTCGCTGTCCCGGATCCTCCCCGTGCTGCAGCACCTGGGCGTCGACGTCTCCGACGAGCGCCCCTTCACCGTCCCCGATGCCCAAGGGCGTCCTTACCGCATCTACGACCTGGGCCTGGTCTTCCCCGAGGGGGAGTTGCCCTACGAAGACTCGCTCAAGGCTCGGTTCGAGGAGGCGTTCCTCGCCACGTGGGCCGGTGCTGCCGAGGCCGACGACCTGAATGCGCTCGTCATCCACGCCGGACTCAATTGGCGTGAGGCCGCTCTGCTGCGGGCCCTGGTGAAGTACCTCCGGCAGGCGCAGCTGCCTTTCAGTCGCGGCTACATCGAGAAGGTGCTGCTGGCTCATCCCGAGGTGGTCCGGGACCTCGTCGACCTCTTCCACGCCCGCTTCGAACCGGGTCGGGAGGATCGCGCCGAGCAGCAGCGGGTCCTCAGGGAGCGAATCACCGACAGCATCGACGCCGTGTCGTCCCTCGACGTGGACCGCATCCTGCGTTTCCTCCTGACGCTCGTCACCACGTGCGTCAGGACGAGCTACTACCGGGAGTGGTCGGAGGACCTGTCGGTGCCCTTCCAGATCTCCTTCAAGTTCCAGCCCCGCCTGATCCCCGAACTGCCCGACCCGAAACCGCTGTACGAGATCTGGGTCTACTCCCCGGAGGTGGAGGGCGTGCACCTGCGGTTCGCGATGGTGGCCAGGGGAGGGCTTCGCTGGAGTGACCGCCCGGAGGATTTCCGCACCGAGATCCTCGGCCTCGTCAAGGCGCAGGAGGTCAAGAACACCGTCATCGTTCCCGCGGGCGCGAAAGGTGGGTTCTACGCCAAGCAACTGCCGGACCCCGCCGACCGCGAGGCCTTCCAGTCCGCCGGCCGCGCTGCTTACACCCGGTTCATCTCGGGGCTGCTCGACCTCACGGACAACCGGATCGAGGGGAGCATCGTGGGCCCTCCGGACGTGGTGCGGCACGATGGCGACGACACGTACCTCGTGGTCGCCGCGGACAAGGGCACCGCGACGTTCTCCGACCTCGCCAACTCCATCTCGCAGGACCACGGATTCTGGCTGGGGGATGCCTTCGCCTCGGGTGGCTCGGAGGGCTACGACCACAAGGCGATGGGTATCACCGCCCGCGGTGCGTGGGAGTCGGTCAAGCGGCATTTCGCCGAGATGGGTGTGGACACCCAGTCGCAGGATTTCACCGTCGTCGGCATCGGCGACATGAGCGGGGACGTGTTCGGCAACGGGATGCTGCTCAGCGAACACATCCGCCTCGTCGCCGCCTTCGACCACCGGCACGTCTTCCTCGATCCCGCCCCCGACGCCGCCGCGTCGTTCGCCGAGCGACAGCGGTTGTTCGATGCGCCCCGTTCGTCCTGGGACGACTACGACCGGGATCTCATCTCGCAGGGCGGTGGCGTCTACCCCCGTACAGCCAAGGCGATCCCGGTCAGCCCCGAGGTCCGGCGTGCCCTGAACATCCGGCAGGACCTCGAGACTCTCACCCCCAACGAGATGATCCGCGAGATCCTGCGGTCGCAGGTGGACCTGCTGTGGAACGGCGGCATCGGGACCTACGTCAAGTCGACGGCCGAGTCGAACGCGGACGTCGGGGACAAGACCAACGATGCGGTCCGAGTCGACGGCGCCGAGTTGCGCTGCCGCGTGGTGGGAGAGGGGGGGAACCTCGGACTGACCCAACGTGGACGCGTCGAGGCCGCCCTCCACGGGGTGCGGCTCAACACCGACGCTGTAGACAATTCCGCCGGCGTGGACACCTCCGATCATGAGGTGAACATCAAGATCCTGCTCGACGATGTGGTGGGCAGCGGTGACCTCACGACCAAACAGCGGAACCAGTTGCTCCACTCCATGACCGACGAAGTGGCCGGTCTCGTGCTGCAGCACAACTACGACCAGAACACCGTGCTGGCGAACGCCCGGGCGCAGGCGCCGATCCTGTTGCCGGTGCACGAGCGGATGATCCGGGACCTGGTGGCCTCCGGTTCGCTCGACCGGGACCTGGAGTTCCTGCCCTCCGACGAGGAGATGCGCGCGCGGGAGGCGGACGGCTTCGGCCTGACCTCCCCGGAACTGAGTGTCCTTCTCGCCTATTCGAAGCTGACCCTGGCAGCAGCGGTGCCCAGCGACGATCTGGCGGCCGACCCCTACTTCGCCCCGGTCCTCACGCGGTACTTCCCCCAGGCGCTGCAGGCGGCTTACCCCGATCGGATGCCGCAGCATCCGCTCGCTCCGGAGATCATCCGGACGGTCGTGGTCAACGACCTCGTCAACCACGGGGGGATCTCGTTCGCGTTCCGTGCCAAGGAGGAGACGGGTGCCACGGCGATGGACACCGTGCGTGGCTACACCTTCGCGCGGGACGTCTTCGACCTGCCGACGCTGTGGGACCGGATCCGCGGGCTCGACAGTCGGGTGGTGACGAGTGCCCAGTGCAGGGCCTACCTCGAGGCCCGGCGTCTCCTGGACCGGACCACCCGGTGGATGGTCCAGACGCACTCGGCGGACTACGACCTGACCACCGAGGTGTCGAGGTACGGCCCGATCGTGGCCCAACTCACCCCCCTGTTGCCCGACCTGCTCCGCGGCGCCGAGCGGCTGCAGTGGGAGACCCTCACCGCTGAGGCTGTCGCCACCGGACTGCCCGACGATCTCGCTGCCGATATCGCACTGCTGCTGTACCGGTTCCAGTTGCTCGACATCGTCAACATCGCCGAGCGCACCGGCGCCGACCCACAAGAGGTGGCGGCCGTCTACTTCGTCGTCAGCGAGAGATCGCAGGTCGACCACTACCTCACGCTGATCTCGACTCTCCCGCGCTCCGGACGGTGGGAGGCCTTGGCCCGACAGGCGTTGCGCTCGGATCTGTACAGCGCCCTGGCGTCCCTGACCGCTCAGATCGTGAGGTCGACGCCATCCGGTGACAACCCCGACGACCGGGTCACCCAGTGGGAGAAGGCCAACCACGCGGAAGTCACCCGCGTGCGCAGCACCCTCAGCGACATCGCAGCCATGGATTCCGGCGCCGACCTGGCCTCGCTGAGCGTGGCATTGCGTGCCATGCGAACCCTGGTCGCCCAGTCCCGCAACCAGCCCTGACATCCGAACGGGTCCCGACCGCAGATCTGACCCTGGCGGGTCAGATGTGTGGTGGTACGGGTCATTTCTGGGGTTGCGGGGCGGATCTGTGGTCGGTCGCTGGGGCCGCGAGTCGGCCCCGGCTCGGCCGGGACTGGGTCGGGGGTTGTCGCTGGATGGGTCTGTGGGTTTGTGTCGGACCCTTTTGGTGGAATGGGTCATGGCCCGGAAGTCACGTGCGAAGCCCGCGTCGCGGTCGACGTTGCGCGGCTCGGCGGCGCGGGCTGTGGCGGCTGATTGCCGGGTGCGGCAGGTGGATCTGGATCTCCGGATCGGGTTCGCGGTCCCGTCGCCAGCCCCTATCACTGGCACCTCGTCGAGCCGTTCGACTGACTCGGCTGGCGGATCGCTGTCGGGTCACGTGGAGTCGGGTGTGGCGGCTGCGTTGTGGCGGGTGCGGCGGCCGGGGTGGACGCAGGCCGGCTGGTGGGACACAGAGTTACGCCCGGAGGTGCGGGCGTTGTTGTGGTTGCCGGTGGGTCGGGAACTGCAGGACCACCTCATCGCGGTGGCCCGCGCCGATTCAACCGCGGGCTACACGCGTGGGCATTGCCCGTTCGACCACACCACTTCCAGTCTGGAGGACCGGGTCGGGGTGCCGGGTAGTCCGTGTGCGTGTCAGGTCATCACGGTGGCGGCGTGGGCGG
>CAIWTL010000191.1 GCA_903915555.1 uncultured Micrococcales bacterium
GATCCCCCCGAACCTGTCGAAGTAGTCGTCCATCAGCGCCTTGGCCTCACCGGTGTCGATCCCCAGTTGCGCCGAGAGCCCGAACGCCGACAGGCCGTACGCGAGGCCGTACGACATGGCCTTGATCTTGCGGCGCATCTCGGGGTCGACGGCGTCGGGCGGCACCTCGAAGACCCGCGACGCCACGCTCGTGTGCAGGTCCTCCCCGGATGTCAGCGCATCGATCAGCCCGTCGTCCCCCGACAGATGCGCCATGATCCGCATCTCGATCTGCGAGTAGTCCGCGGTCAACAGTTCGTCGTAACCGGATCCGACCACGAACCCCTGCCGGATCCGTCGGCCCGCGTCGGTGCGGATGGGAATGTTCTGCAGGTTGGGGTCGACGCTCGACAGGCGCCCGGTGGCCGCCACCGTCTGGTTGAAGGTCGTGTGGATACGCGAGTGGTCGTCGGCGAGGGGAAGCAGTCCGGCGACGGTCTGCCGCAGCCTGCTCACGTCGCGCCACCGCAGCAGGGTCTCCAGCAGTGGGTCCCCGGTCTTGGCGAAGAGTGGCTGCAGGGCATCCGCGTCCGTGGTGTAGCCGGTCTTGATCCGCTTCGTCTTGGGAAGCCCGCGCTCGACGAAGAGGATCTCCTGAAGCTGCTTGGGACTACCCAGGTTGAACTCGCGACCGGCGATCGCATGGGCCTCGGTCTCCGCGTCGCGGACCTGGGCGGCGAACTCGGCCTCGAGACGACCCAGATGGTCGAGGTCGACGGCGATCCCCGCCGCCTCCATCTCCACCAGGACCTCTTCGAGGGGTTGTTCGACCTCCTCGAGGAGTTGCAGAGACTCGCGCTCGACGAGTTCCGCCGTGAGAACCTCGGCGAGGTCACGGGTGGCCTGCGCCGCCACGGCGGCGGCGGTGGCGGCAGCGGTGTCGGTGCCGTCGAGGGTCAACTGGTCACCGCTGTCGGACCCGATCGTCAGGTCGCGTCCCAGGAAACGCGCCGCCAGGTCCCCCAGGTCGAAGGTGCGCTGTCCGGGGAGCGCGAGATAGGCGGCCAGGGCAGTGTCGACCGACAGCCCGGCGAGACGCCAGCCCCGCGCCCGGAGCGCCAGCTGGGGGCCCTTGGCGTCGTGCACGGTCTTGGCCACGGCCGGGTCGGCGAGCCAGCGCGCCAGCGCGGCATCGTCGGCGTCGGTGGTGACGCCGAGATCGATCCATGCGGCACCATCCGATGTCGCGATCGCTATCCCCCACAGATCGCCGGTGCCACGGCCCCAGCGTCCGCTGACGTGGAGCCCCACCGGACCTGACCCGGCCTGTTCCAGCCAACCGCCCACGGCACCCGGTTCGAGGAGGACGACCTCGGTCTCGTAGGCGGTTCCCGAAGTCGCCACCTCGGCTTCGAGTTCCTCGAAGAGCCGATCGCGCAGTACGCGGAACTGCAGCGCGTCGAACACCTCGTGGACCGTCGTCCTGTCGATGGGGTTCCGCTGGAGACCGTCGAGGGTCACATCGAGGGGAAGATCGGTCACGAGGGCGTTGAGCTGCCGGTTCAGCAGGACCTGCGAGAGGTGACTGCGCAGCGCCTCGCCCTTCTTCCCGGTGATCTCACCGGCGTGGTCCACGACACCGTCCAGGGAGCCGTACTGGGTGAGCCACTTGGACGCGAAGCCGGGTCCGACGCCCGGGACACCGGGCAGGTTGTCGGAACTCTCCCCCACGATCGCGGCCAGGTCGCTGTAGCGGTCGGGTGGCACACCGTACTTCTCGAGGACGGCAGCCGGTGTCATGCGGGCCATGTCCGAGACGCCTTTGCGCGGGTACAGGACCGTCACGTCATCCGTGACCAACTGGAGAGCATCCCGGTCGCCGGACAGGATGAGGACCTCCATGCCCGCTCCCGACGCCTCCTTCGTGAGGGTGGCGATAATGTCGTCGGCCTCATAACCCTCGAGGCGCAGTGACGTGATCCCCATCGCGGTCAGGACGTCCGCGATGAGGTCCACCTGGCCGGAGAACTCAGGGGGTGACGCAGAACGGTTGCCCTTGTAGTCGGCGTACTGCTCCGTGCGGAACGTCTGCCGCGACACGTCGAACGCCACGGCCACGTGCGTGGGCTTCTCGTCGCGTAGCGCATTGATGAGCATGGCCGTGAATCCGTAGACGGCGTTGGTCGCCTGGCCCGTTGTCGTCGAGAAGTTCTCGACCGGCAGGGCGTAGAAGGCGCGATAGGCCAGGGAGTGGCCGTCGAGCAGCAGCAGTCGGGGCTTTTCCGTCACCGCACCGAGCCTACGGCCCCCCGCCCCGAGGACGCTGGGTAGGGTGAGGGACGTGACGGAGACGAACGCGCTGCTCGAAGGGGTCCGCGCGAACATGGGCGAACTGGCCGACACCATGGGGATCGTCGTCACCCACATCGACAGATCCGAGCTGCGTGCGGAGATGCCCGTGGCCGGCAACCGACAGCCCTACGGCCTGCTGCACGGTGGGGCGAACGCCGTGCTGGCCGAGACGGCGGGGTCGATCATGTCGGCGATCCTGGCTCCGGACGGTCACCCCCCGGTGGGTATCGAACTGTCGTGCACCCACCATCGGTCCGCTCGCGACGGCACCGTGCACGCCGTCTGCACGCCTGTGTCGGTGGGGAGGACCCTCGCCACCATGGCCGTCGCGATCCGCGACGACGAGGGCCGACTGTGCTGCACCGCCCGGCTCACGTGCCTGTACCGCGCACCTCGATCTCCCTGACCTGCTGATCCAGTCGCGCCGCCACCTCCACGGCGTTGTCGGGCTCGACATCCAGTTGCCACAACAGGTGGGCGGCCGCCCACACCCCCCCGACCGGATCCCCCCCGGCATCCACCGCCAGGAGACGTCCGGTCAGCGTCGCGGTGGCCGCACCGCTGGTCACGCCGTCACCGTCGGCGGACACCCGACGGGGTGGTTCGAGAAGACCGGACAGGTCGCGGGCGATGGCGTCGGGCCGCTGGGTGAGCGGAGCGCGCCACAGGGCGAGAACCCCCGTGACGCCCGACAGCACCAGGAGTGACGCCATCTTCGCGTTGGCGGCCCCCTCGATGTCCGTGTCGAGGCGGTCCCCCACGACCAGCGGGCGCAGGCCGGCGCTGAGGTCGGCTGCACGCAGCAGGATGGGCGGGAACGGTTTGCCCGCCACCTCCGGGGAACGCCCGGTCGCGGTCGCGACAGCAGCGACGAGCGTGCCGTTGCCCGGGGCGATGCCGCCCGGCACGGGAATGGTGAGGTCGGTGTTGGTCGCCACCCACGGCACACCCCGGCTCACCGCGAACGCAGCCCGGGCGAGTGCCCGCCACCCGACGTCCTGACCGAAGCCCTGGAGAACCGCCGCGACGTCGTCGCCGCCGGGATCCATCGGTTCGGTCACGGCGTCGACGACGGTGAAGCCTTCCGCGGCGAGCGCCGCGGCCACCCCCGGCCCCCCGACCGCCAGCACCGGGGACCCGGCGGGCAACTGTCGGGCCAGCATCCCGGCACCCGCCTGCGCCGAGGTGAGGACCTGGTCGGGAGTGGCGGGGACTCCCAGGGACATGAGGTGGTCGGCGACGTCCTGCGGGGTCCGCGACGCGTTGTTCGTCACGAAGGCGACCCGGTGGCCCGTCTCGGTGAGGGCCGTCAGAGTCTCGGCGGCACCAGGGACCGCCGAGGGTCCCACGTAAACGACCCCATCGAGATCCACGAGGAACGAGTCGAAATCGAGCGCGAGACTACCGACGGACACCACGGAGGTGATCGTGTCACGCCGATGGGGCGACTGGCGTGCCGAGTCGCGTGCAGGGTCAGCGAGTCCCGGGCTCCTGCTCCAGGAGGTCCCAGATCTCCGATGTCTCCGGTTCGCCCAGCGCGCGGGGATCCGTCGCAGCAGCCAGGGTCCGCCACTTCTCGGCCTCCTCCTCACATCCGCTCTCGGCCAGCGCCTCGGCGTAGGCGACCCGCAGTCGTGCGGCCCAGCCCGAACGTTCACCGGTACGCAGGAGGTCGGTGTCGAGGAGTGCGACAGCCGCCTCCGACTGCCCCAGATCCCGCCGGGCGCCCGACATCACCATCAGCGCCTCGGCGCGGACCTCGGGTGGCAGCGCGGCGAGGTCCGTCTCACGCAGCATGTCGAGCGCACGCTCGGGGCGTCCGAGACCACGCTCACAGTCGGCGATGACGGGGAGCCACGAGTCGTCACCCGACATGCGCCTCACGGTACGGGCTTCCCTCATGGCGGTCTTGTAGTCGGCGGCGGAGTACGCCGCGATGGCGAGCGCCTCGCGCACCGCGAGGACGCGGGGGGCGAGATCGTGTGCCGTGGATGCGTGTTGCAGAGCCAGTTCCGGATCCTCGTCCATGAGGCGCCCTGCCATGATCAGGTGGCCGGCGACCTTCTCGGCCAGCGTTCCGGGCAGGGACGACAACTCACGCCGCACCGACGGATCCAGCTCGGCGATGATGGCGTCCTCGTCCACCTGCGGCCCCTGGACCGAACCCCGGCCGGTCGTCGCCGGCACGTAGGTTCCCCCCGAACGGTCCTCGCGACCCCCACGTTCGGATGCCCCCCGGGCCCGAGTACGTCCCTTGTCGTCACGCCGACCCGGTTTGCGATTGCCGGTGGGACCTCGGTTGGACGTGTCGCTCCGGCGACCGGAACCGGGAGCCCGCTTGCGCTGGGCTCCGGTCGGGCGCTGCTGACCGGAGCCACGTCGATCACCCGATCGGCCCGGGTCGCCTGACGTGCGTCCCTCGTCTGAGGACATGGCTCCACCTTTCGATCCGGATCACGTGACCCGGTGTGATGCTGACAGAGTCGACGGCTCGTTAACGACGTTGGGGGTCGCATCTCTGCGACCCCCAACGGGAAGAATGTCCGGCGGCACCTACTCTCCCACGCAGTCTCCCACGCAGTACCATCGGCGCTGAAAGGCTTAGCTTCCGGGTTCGGAATGGAGCCGGGCGTTTCCCTTTCGCTATGGCCGCCGTAACTCTATGGAGATATCACATCGGATCCCGACCGTATCTCGGGAACCGCACAGTGGACGCGTGCATGACCGCCGGCCGAAGCCGGCGACAGAAGATGTGTGAGGTCAAGTCCTCGGCCTATTAGTACCGGTCAGCTCCATGCATTACTGCACTTCCACCTCCGGCCTATCAACCCAGTCGTCTACTGGGGGCCTTACCAGGTCAACCCTGTGGGAGTCCTCATCTTGAAACGAGCGTCCCGCTTAGATGCTTTCAGCGGTTATCCCTTCCGAACGTAGCCAACCAGCAGTGCTCCTGGCGGAACAACTGGCACA
>CAIWTL010000192.1 GCA_903915555.1 uncultured Micrococcales bacterium
CACTCGCCGCCGCCCGGAGCGGTCGGGCACCCACCCCGGTGGCCTACCGCCGCGAGATGCGATCGGAACTCGTGTCCCGGCTGCGCACCGAGGCGGACCTCAGGGATGCCCTGGACTCCGACCGTCTCTTCGTCGTCTACCAGCCGATCGTCTCGTTGTCGGACGGGTCCATCGCCTCGGTCGAGGCGTTGGCGCGGCTGCGGACCCCCACCGGCGAGGTGGTCGGACCGGCGGGGTTCGTGCCCGTGGCGGAGAACCTGGGGTTGATCGGGCGCCTGGGGCTGCAGATCATGACTGCGGCGCTGAGTGACTCCGTCCTTATCTCGCGTGCGGCGGAGCGCGAGATCTCGGTCTCGGTCAACGTCTCCGCGAGCCAACTCGACAACCATCTGCCGGCCGCGATCCGTGACTCGCTGCGTTCGACCGGAGTGGGGCCCGGACGTCTGACGGTCGAGATCACCGAGACCGTGCTCGCCGAGAGGCACGAGGAGGCCCGCGCCGTGTTGGAGCGGCTGCGCGGCGCCGGCTGCCGGGTCGCCCTCGACGACTTCGGGACCGGGTACTCGTCACTGTCCTATCTGGCCGGGCTGAGCGTCGACGTGCTGAAGATCGACAGGTCCTTCGTGGCGGGGCTGGGCACGTCGGAGGAGTCGTTCACCCTGGTCAGGACCATCCGGCAACTGGCGTCGAGCCTGGGGTTGGTGACGGTCGCGGAAGGTGTGGAGACCGTCGAGCAGGCGGACATCCTGCGCGGCATGGGGTGCGAGTACGCGCAGGGCTACCTGTTCGGTCGACCCATGCGGATCGCCGACCTCGTCGACCGGGTGCGCCCGCTCGGGCTCGACGCGACTCGCGGTCTGTCGCTGGGTCGGTGACGATGGGGCCATGACGTACGTGGCCATCAATGTCCTGACCGTGCCCGAGGGCGGCGGCGCCCTCCTCGAGGAGCGTTTCGGCGCCCGGAAGGGGGCTGTGGACGGCTCCCCCGGCTTCCTGTCATTCGAGTTGCTGCGACCGGTGAGTGGGACCGCCGACTATCTCGTCCTCACCCGTTGGCGCTCCCGTGAGGACTTCGAGGCGTGGACCGCATCGCAATCCTTCCGGCACGGCCACGCGTCGGCCACCGGGCGTCCGACGGAGGATGCGTCGTCCGCCACGGGATCGACGATCTGGTCGTTCGACGTCGTCCAGGAGTCATGGCAGGACTGATCGTCCCCGGACGTGACTGTGGCCGCCCCGGAGTGGGGCGGCCACAGTCATGGTCTGCGTCAGAGGCTCACTGACCGGCGGCCAACTTGCCGAGCTTCCGGATCTGGAAGGCGCGGATGAAGTTGATGATGCCCTCCATCAGTGCCCAGACGCCGGCGAAGATCAGCAGGGTGTAGGCCTTCTCGATGAGGAACTGGCCACTGAGCCAGAAGGCCAGCACGATCATGATGATCGCCGAGATGAGTCCGAGCCACCACAGATCGTTGGAACTCCGGGTTGCGAAGGCCTCGATGGCCCAGAAGATCCCGACGAGCAGGAACAGGAAGCCCAGCGAGTCGGCGAGGGCCAGGAAGGTCGCGCCCGGGTTGAACAGGGCCCACAGGCCCGCCAGGACGAACAGGATGCCGAACAGGACCCAGACCCACTTCCAGCCTTCGACGACGCTCGCCAGGAAGAATTGCTGGATGCCGGTGAAGAGGAACATCGCACCGACGAGGATGCCGACCGTCTGCACCGACTCGGTGTTGAACTGCAGGATGATCAGGGCGATGAGCAGCCACACCACGCCGAGGACGAGGAACAGCCACCACCACTTGGCCATCCCGGTGACTTCTTCTCGCGCTGCCTCGGTGATGGGGCCGCCGTCAGCGACGGCGTCGCTGAGGGCTTCCTCGGCCTGCGCGGCCTTCGCGGTTTCGTCTGACATGTGTTGTCCTCCTGAGAGCGTGTCCTCTTCTCCTACCACCGGCCCATGGCCTCGTCCCTGCGCCGTCAGGTGTGTCGCTCCGACCGATGCCACTTCGATGCACGGAGGAGCACGAGGCAGGACAGAGGTGACTCGAACCTGCCTCACAGGTCATTCCCAGACTCGGTGGGCATCGTTGTCCACGTAAGCAGGAGATCCCAGTAGGAGAGACACCCCATGGATACGAAGAAGATGGCGACCGTCGCCGGAGCAGCTGCCGCCGGTGGAGTCCTGGCCTTCGCCGGACTGAGTCTGGCCAATGCGGCCACCGGTGGCGACCAGACCCCTGCCGCCCACGCGGCCGGTCAGCACGGGCCGGGAATGCGCGGCCCGCACGGCACCCCGGTGACGGGTGAGACGGCCGACAAGGTCGAGCAGGCGGTGCTGGCGCAGTACCCGGATGCGATGGTGCTGTATGTCGAGGAGGAGGACGGCGGTTACGAGGCGCATGTGCGCAAGGCCGACGGCACGATGGTGCATGTCACGTTGGACGGCGACTTCGCCATCACCGGTGAGCACACCGGTCCGCCGATGGGTGGCCCGGGGATGCGCGGTCCGCACGGCACCCCGGTGACGGGTGAGACGGCCGACAAGGTCGAGCAGGCGGTGCTGGCGCAGTACCCGGATGCGATGGTGCTGTATGTCG
>CAIWTL010000193.1 GCA_903915555.1 uncultured Micrococcales bacterium
CCTCGATGAAGCCCACGCCGTAGTCGTCGAGGAGGCGGGCGACGGCCAGCTTGTCGACGACCGAGTAGGCGATGCCCTCGCGCTGGGCGCCGTCGCGCAGCGTCGTGTCATAGACATGGAAGGCATCCCCCAGGGGCAGGGTGGCCATGACCGTCCTCCTCAAGCAAAAAGCCCCTCGCGGGTGCGAAGGGCTGCGCATCGATGCCGCCGGGCGGCGCCGATGCGCTAAGTAATGATGATGCGGGTGTGACGCACGGGGCGAGTCTAGACCCTGCTCGGGGGGCCACGGAAGGGGCCCAGAAAGGTTGTCAACCCTCCCCCGTCGTCGGGCACGCCACTAGGAGCGACGCGCCCGACCTGGGCGGGGTGACCAGGAGGACCCGCTGACCTACAAGGTCAGGGGACCTTCTGCCACACGATGCGGTTGGACTCGAGGTCTTCATACGCGACGTAGGCCGTGAGCTTCTTGCCCGACAGGATCAGCCGCGACCACGTGAACCGCCCATCGGCGCCCACGGTGATCGTGGCCTTGCCCTGGCGGAATTCCCCGGTGTCGCCGTAGCGGATCCAGGGCGTCAGCCGGACCCCAGCTGGGACCCCAGTGCTGGTGCCGCCCGTGCGGATGCGGTCCTTCCTACCCTCGCTGGTCCGCACCCCCTGCTCCAGCGTCAGCGAGCGAACTACTGGGGCCGTCGGCGTCACCGGAGCGCTCGCCTGCGACCCCGGACTTGAGCCGACCCCATTCATCGCCATCACCACAAAGGTGTACGCGACACCGTTGGTCAGGCCCGTCACCGTGCATGTCAGGGCCGGAACTGTCGCAAGGCATGTCTGGCCGCCTGGGCTCGCAGTAACCAAGTAACGGGTCACCGGTAAGGTCCCGGGATCCGACGGGGCCTGCCACGTTACCGAAACCTGTCCGTCACCAGCCACCCCACCCACATTACGGGGCGCAGACGGAGGCATAAGTGGTTCGGGGCCGGGGCCCGGAGCGGGTGCTGGGGCAGGGGCGGGGGCGATCGTCACGCGGATCGGCGTCACGATCGTCTGACCGTTGACGGTCAGCGAGATCGTGTCGTCCACCGACCCCGATCCGATGTTCGAGGGCGCCGTGTACTGAAAGGTGTAGGTACCGTTATCGGCAGCGTTGTTGTAGGTAACCGCCCCGGCCGTTGCGCCCGCCAGTGTCGGCGTCGCGACGAGGCTCGATCGAGGGTTCACCGCGTACGCCACATTGGACCCATTCTTCAACGCCACGGAGAAGGTCTGCGAGTCGCCAGCGTTCATCGTGGTCGTAATCTGCGGAGTAAGGGAATGCGTTGTGCTGATGAGATTTCCGCCCCCAATGTTCCAACCTGGAGTGCCTTCCAGGGACGAAATCGCCGCGGACCCCGACCCTTGAGTATAGAAGTTGTTTCGACCAATATTGGGGCCGGCTTCGAAACCCAAGTCAAGTGCGATGCCGTTCGGTGCCGTGGTCGCCCAGCCTGCCAACGTGAGGTCAACGTTGAGGGCAGTCATGGCGGTTCTCCACATGAACTCGCCCAAGTTCGAACCCCCCAGTCCCGCCAGGTCAAGGCCGGCCAGGGACTGATTGAACGCTCGAGCTTCACGGAACATGTTCTCCATGTTTGCTACTGCGCTCGTGTCCCAACCGTTGATGGACTGGTTGAATGCCCGAGCGTTCTCAAACATGTGATTCATGTCTGTGACACTGCCCGTATCCCACCCACTCAGGGTTTGATTGAAGGCTCTGGCATTCTCAAACATGCGTTCCATGTTCATCACTGAGCTGGTATTCCAGCCACTGATGTCCTGATTGAATACTTCGGCCCATCGGAACATTTGCCTCATGGTCGTGACCGAGCTGGTGTCCCAACTGCCAATATCTTGATTGAACGCCCGGGCCTCCTCGAACATGCTCTCCATGCTCGTCACCAGACTCGTATCCCAACCACTGATGTCCTGATTGAATACGTCTGCCCATAGGAACATTTGCCTCATGGTCGTCACGGCGCTCGTGTCCCAACTGCCAATATCCTGATTGAACGCCCCGGCCTCCTCGAACATGCTCTCCATGCTCTCCACCAGACTCGTATCCCAACCACTGATGTCCTGATTGAACACGTCGGCATAGCGAAACATTTGCCTCATGGTTGTGACCGCGCTGGTGTCCCAACTGCCAATATCCTGATTGAAAGC
>CAIWTL010000194.1 GCA_903915555.1 uncultured Micrococcales bacterium
ATAACCCCGAAGAGCGGCCCAAGGGACAGTGCTACCACGATCCGGCCCGGGTAAGCCCTAGCGCACGAGGGCCGTTCCGGCCGGAATCCGGTCCGCCATGGCGGTGATATCGCCCTGCTCCTGCTCCCGTGCCCACCGCTCGGCGTACCAGCCGCCCTGGGCGACCAGCTCCGCATGCGTGCCCTCCGCTCGCACCTGGCCCTGGATCAGTACGACGATCCGATCGACCTGCTGGAGGCCCCGCAGGCGATGTGTGATCAGCACTGTGGTGCGACCGTGAGTCAGATCCAGCAGGTCATCCGTAAGCGCATCGGCGGTCTCCAAGTCGAGATGCTCCGTTGGCTCGTCGAGCACGAGGATCGGCCGGTTGGCGAGAAGCAGGCGGGCGAGAGCCAACCGCTGCCGTTCTCCGCCGGACATGACGCTGCCGCGTGGGCCGAGTTCGGTTTCGAGTCCACGCGGAAGCGCATCGAGCCAGTCGAGCAAGTGAACGCGCTCGAGTGCAGCGCGCATATCGCTGTCGGACGCATCCGCCCTACCCAAGCGCAGATTGTCACGCACCGTCGTATCGAAGATGTGAGAGTCCTGCCCGAGCATGCCCATGTCGCGCCGCACCTCATCACCGGTCATATCCGCCAAGGAGCAACCGCCGAGCGTGACGCACCCGTCGTACTTCAAAAACTTCAGCAGGACAGCGGCCAGGGTTGACTTGCCGGCCCCGCTGGGTCCGACGATGGCGATGCGCTCACCCTCGCCCACGCGCAGGTGGACTCCGCGCAGGGCATCCGATGTTCCGTCGAGAGACCATCGTGCATAGAGGTCGCTGCATTCGATGGTCAACGACCCGGTCTCGCGAGACGACAGAGGCATCGGATGCTCGGGATCCTGCACGGGCAGCGGCTGGTCCAGGACATCGGCGATGCGCGCTGCCGACGAACGCACCCGCTGGTAGGCGACCGCTGACGATGGCAGGGTCGCCACGATGTCGTAGGCGGCAAGGGGAAGAAGCGCAACGACGGCCAGCCACACGGGGGTGAGACGCCCATCCGTCACCGCAGGGATGGCCAGGGCAAGGCACCCGACGACGGCAATGCCTTGCACGAGCACGCCAAGCCCCGTGCCGATACCAAGTCCGGCCGCTTCGCGTCGTGCGATTGACGTGAGGTGCTCATCGCGACGACTTATGTCCGACAGGGCGGCCCCAGTAGCACCAAAGGCAAGGAGATCGGCGTTGCCTTCAAGCGTGGAGACCACGGCTGCCGACAAAGATCCACGCGCCGGGGCCAGTCGGGCCTCCGCCGACGCGGCGATGCGGGACACCAGCCACGGGATCGCGGTCAGTCCGAGGAGCAGGGCGACGGCCGCGAGCACGCTAGAGCCGGGAGCAAGCCACGCGAGGAACGCCACGGTGGCCAGGGAGACCAGCGCGGCCTGTGCCCATGGCAGGACCACGCGCAGTGGGAGATCGAGAGCGGCATCGACGTCCGCGACCAAGCGAGCAAGGAGATCGCCGCGGCTGAAGCGGGTGAGCCCCACGGGCGCCAGGGCCTCAAGTCGCTCGTACACGCGGACCCGCAGGCCGGTGAGTCCTCGGAAGGCAGCGTCGTGTCCCACGATGCGCTCGAGGTAGCGGAAGACCGATCTGCTCAAGGCAAAGGCCCGCACCATGACAGCCGCGACGGCCAGAGCAAGGACAGGCGGCATCTGTGCCGCGTAGGAAATGAGCCATCCCGCTGTGCCCAGGAGCGCCACACTGCTTGCCGCCGCGATGAACCCCAGGATTGCTGCAGCGACGAGTAGGCCACGTTGGGCGCGCATGGCCAGCCAGAGTTGGCGCACCGGCGACATCAGAAGCCACTCCCCGTCAACGTGCCGCGCGTGGCAGCGAGGGCCTGCTCCTCCGCGGAGATCCAGTCCACGTCGTCCATCTCGCTGCTTGCGGGCGAACCCGAGGGCGGGCCGACGTGCACGATCACATCAGCCACATCGACCAGGGCTGGTCGATGTGCCACGACAACAACGGTGCAGCCAGCGTCGCGGGCACGTACGAGAGCCGCAATGACCAACGACTCGCTCTCCCCGTCAAGGGCCGCGGTCGGCTCGTCCAGTAGGAGGACCCGTGGTGCGCGAACGAGGGCACGGGCGAGCGCGATGCGGCGCAACTGGCCGGCGCTGACGCCCTGGCCATCTTCGCCCAGGGTCGTATCAAGTCCATCGGGCAGCAATTCGATCTCTGCAAGAACCCCCGCATCAGCGAGAGCCCCGGCGACGTCTGCGTCACTGGCATCGGGCTGGCCGAGCCGCACCGCATCGCGAATCGAGGGTCGCGTCCCGTGCCCCGGGGCAACCATGCGCGGTGACTGTGGGACCCAGCCCACGCAAGATCGCCAGGCGGAGATATCTGCGTCGACAAAATCAACCGACCGGTCGGACGATGTCAGTGTGATGGAGCCGCCCGTGGCCGGGATGAAGCCGAGGAGCGCGGAGAGCAGCGTTGACTTCCCGCCCCCGCTCGGGCCGATGAGGGCAGTGAGAGTGCCTGGGGCAAAGGTGGCGGTGGTGGCATGCAACGCGGGTCGGGCGCGCCCCGGATACGTCACCGAGACACTCGACAAGACGATGGACGTCGGCAGTTCGATCTCGGCCAACGCACTCCCAGGAGTCGGCTGCTCCAAGAGGGCAAACATCTGCTCGGCAGCACCAAGCCCCTCCGCGGCCGCGTGGAAGTGCTGCCCGACAAGCCTGATCGGCAGGTATGCCTCCGGAGCCAGAACCAGGATGAAGAGGGCCACCGCGAACGTCACCTGTCCCTCGGCGAGTCGAATGCCGATGGATACAGCCACAAGGGCAACCGACAGGCTGGCCAACAACTCGAGGGCAAGCGACGACAGGAACGTGATGCGAAGAACGCCCATCGTCGTGCTGCGATAACGCTCACCGATGGCTTGGATCGCCTGCGCCTGTGCCTTGGCGCGGCCGAGGACCTTGAGCGTCGGTAGCCCGGCGACAAGGTCGAGGAAGTGCCCTGAGAGGCGGGCCAGCGTTGCCCACTGGCGCTCGACGCGACTGCGCGTGTAGAGCCCAATCAGGATCATGAAGACCGGGATGATCGGCAGAGTCACCGCGATGATGATGGCGCTGAGGATGTCCTGCCCGAGGATCGTGAGCAGTACGGCAATCGGCACGATGACGGCAAGCACCAACTGCGGCAAGTAGCGAGCAAAATAGGTGTCGAGGGAGTCGACGCCCCGCGTGACAAGCGCTGCAACACCTCCCGGATCTCGTCCGGCGGGGCCATTGGGACCGAGTCGCACGATGTGGTCGAGGGCGCTTTCGCGCAGCTCATTCTTTGCTCGCGCAGAGGTGCGATATGCCAATGCTTCGCCAAGCCAACTGACCACCGCCCGGATCGCAATCACCGCTACCAGGGCGAGAAGGGTCCCGCCGACGGCATCAAACGTGAGCCCATCCTGAGCAACATCAACGATCGCGGTGGAAAGGAACCGGGCCTGGAGAATGACGAGTACGGCGATGACGATGCCGAGGACCACTGCGAGCGCGAGGAACCCCCGGGTGCTGCGCGCGTACCGCAATAGGCGCGGATCTAGCGGCCTCATGGGGTCATCCTCTCCCTCACACAGGGACGAGGCGGTGCTGGTCCCCCCGGACGCACCGCCTCGTCGCCAAGTGCTGGCCGCCGCATCGCCTCTCACGGCCGGCCAGTCGTGTCACCTGAGTGAGGCACCTGCAAATCTGTCGTCGCCTCGGCCCGCATGCGGCTCAGCCGGGATCATCGACGTGCTGATCCGCTTGCGGAAGACCCAGTAGGTCCACCCTTGGTAGATCAGCACGATTGGCGTCATGATCACGGCCACCCAGGTCATCACCGTCAGGGTGTACTGCTGTGACGATGCGTTGTAGACCGTCAGGTTGTACGCCGGGTCGATCGAACTCACCATCACGTTGGGCCAGAGGCCCACGAAGAGTGCGGCCACTGCCAGGCCAATCGTGGCGGACGACAGTATGAATGCCCATCCGTCTCGACCACGCCAGGTCATGGCGAGGGCGCCCACGAATGCGAGCGCCGCCACGAGGACGATCGGCAGTGTCACTGCGATACGACCCGAGAACACCTGGGCCCACAGCAGGGCCGCCACCGCCACCACAGCGGCGACGACGCCCACGCGCAAGGCGACCTTCCGGGCTGACTCGCGGACCTCCCCCCGAGTCTTCAGCGCGAGATAGATCGCACCCTGGGTCGTGAACACGAGGAGCGTCATGACTCCGAGGAGTAGGGAGAAGGGGTTGAGCAAGCTGAAGAGGCTCCCGGTGAAGTTCAGAGAGTTCGCAAATCCAGGCAACGTTGTCTCGATCGGCTCGATGGGCGAGCCACCTACGACGTTGCCGAATGCCACCCCGAAGAGCAAGGCGGGGAGAGCCGAGCCAATGAAGATGCATCGGTCCCAGCCTCGCCGCCACGCCACCGAGTCCCTCTTGCCTCGGTATTCGAACGCTACGCCGCGGACGATAAGCGCGAGCAGCACGAGAAAGAGCGCGAGGTAGAAGCCACTAAACATCGTCGCGTACCACAAAGGGAATGCGGCGAAGGTCGCTCCGCCCGCCACGAGCAGCCACACCTCATTGCCGTCCCACACGGGACCGATGGTGTTGATCATGACTCGACGCCGAAGTTCGTCGGTGCCGATGAATGGGAGCAGGATTCCGACCCCTTGATCGAAGCCGTCAAGGATGAAGTATCCGATCCAGAGGACGCCGATGAGTCCGAACCAGATCAGAACGAGAGTGTTCGTATCCATGGTCTGCCTCCGGTCAGTAGGCGAAGTAGAGCTCGGCGTCTGTCTCGGACTTCTCCGCTTCGACCGCCCGGGCATAGGGATCGGCAACGACGAGCTCGGGAGCGCCGCGCCGGATATACGTAAGGAGTAGGCGCACTTCGATGAACGCAAGCGCGGCATAGACAAGGGTGAAGCCGAGCATG
>CAIWTL010000195.1 GCA_903915555.1 uncultured Micrococcales bacterium
CTGCCCCGGCTGGTCGATCCGGTGACCGGCGCATCCCGCCACCTGACTGCGGACCAGCCTCCAGTCCTGTACCGGTCGGGTGTGCCGGATCCGCGAGGGGTGCAATCGTCGGTACCGCTGTTCGACCACGGAGCCGAGATCGCCCAGGTCGAAGCCGAGCGGCGGATGGCGGAGTGGGACATACCCGAGGCCGTCCGCCTGCTCGATCGGGCGTGCCGGCTGGCGCCTGACCCGATCCGCCTGTCGCGTCACGCCACCGCTCTGGTGATGGCGGCCGAACCCGAACGGGCGGCTGTGGCGGACGACAAGTGGCGCACGCTGATCTGGAGGCGACAACAGGAGGCGAGGGGAGCGTCGCTCACGGACGTCGCCGGCGGTGAGTCCTCCTGGGACCACATCCGTCATGAGGTCCTGAACCGCTACCTGACCGAGCACCACGCACCTGCGTGTTCCGCGGCGGTGCGAACCGCGGACCCGGTCGCTGCCGCAAGCACCGTGCGCGCGGCGCCCGGTGAGATGATGCCCGCGCACGCGCTGCTCGTGACGTTGCGTCGGTCAGGCCAGTTGGCGGGTGACGAGGCACCCGAGAGTGCCCAGCAGCGGATTCCCCGCCGGATCACGCAGGCCTGGTTCGGCTCGGATCCACCGGATGACGTCCGGGAGGTGTGCACGTCCTGGGTGCACCATGAGCCGTCCTGGGAGTACAAGCTCTTCGATCAGGGTCGGGCGACCGAGTGGCTCATCCGGCACCACGACGAGCGGGTGGTGCGAGCCTTCCACGCGGCCCGACATCCGGCCATGGCGGCCGACCTGTTCCGCTATGCGATGTTGGCCCGGGCAGGTGGGGTCTGGGCCGACGTCGACGACCGACTCGTGGCTCCCCTCGCTCCGCTGCTCGCCGATCACGAACTCGTGCTCACCCAGGAGTCGTTCGGAACGGTCGGGGTCAACTTCATCGCGGCCACGCCGGGACATCCGGTGATCGTTGCGGCGCTGCGCGGCGCGTGTGATGCGATCCTCTCCGGCGACCCGGCATCCACCTGGGTCAGCACGGGTCCGGGGCTCCTCACACGTGCGGTCGCCGCCTGGTGGGTCGACCCGGCGAACCCGCGACCGGAACGATCGGTGCGGATCACGTCCTCGGCCGAGATCAGCCCTGTCGTCCACCAGCATCAGCCGTTGGCCTACAAGTCGACGCCCCTGTCCTGGTGGCTGGCGGAGTCGGCAGCGGACTGACACCAGCCGCGTTCCCGCAGCGCCCTCGGCAACCCCTCACGGGACGCCACACCATCCCGACCGAGGACGATCACCCGATCCTCACCCACGTTGTGGAGCACGGAGGTCGCGTGCTGATCGGTCTCGTCGAACACCACCAGGAGGTCGGCCAGAGTCGCCCCGTTGCCCGCCATGTCCGGAAGCCAGGATTCAGCGCAGTCGCGCACCTCGTAGACGACGGGTACCCCGCTCATGATCGCCCGCAGTTCCGCTCCCCTCGCCACGGCCCAGTCGGACCTTCCGACGAAGTACGCCAGCCGTGTCTGGCGCGCGAGGGTGCGGGTACGGGCCAGTCGCTCGCTGTCGGACAGGTCGGTCACATCCACCACCTGCACAGTGCCGTCGAACCCGACGGTGGGTTCCCGCAGCCCGGTGGGTTCCGCGGTGTCGGGACCCACTCGCTCGGTGACGAGCACGATCACGTCCCCCACCTGTCGGAGGGTCTCCACCGCTGCTTCGAGGTCTGCGCTGATGACGGGTGATGACACGGAACCCGCCACGAGGAGGATCGACCGGGAACCGGGATCCGTCACGGCGGGAGGGAGACCGAGGTGGTCGTCCCAGTCCGGTATCTGGCGGATGAGACCGAAGTCGGGGTCGACGTCGAGGTCCGCCAGGTCCCCGACCGGCACCTCGGAGGGCTCACGCGACAGCATTCCCAGCGAACTCCAGGGGAAGTCCAGCGCCCCGACAAGACAGCGCTCCAGGGGGAACTCTCCATCGATGATGTCGAGGTCGGGCTTCAAGGGATCCAGCGTCGTGGCGCTGTCA
>CAIWTL010000196.1 GCA_903915555.1 uncultured Micrococcales bacterium
CGAATGCATCAGGTCGACGAACTCGTCGAGGGTCGCGAAGGCGTCGTCGACCGATTGCCCCTCGACCTCGTCGAACAGGACCGAGGCGCTGGCCTGGGATATCGAGCAGCCCTGGTTCCAGTAGGACACGTCCTCGATGGTGCGACCGTCGTCACCGAGTTTGACCCGCAGCGTGATCTCGTCACCGCAGGTGGGGTTCACGTGGAAGACCTCGGCGTCATGGGGGTCACGCAGGCCACGGCCGTGGGGGTTGCGGTAGTGGTCCAGGATGACCTCCTGGTACATCGACTCGACGTCCATCACACCACCCCGAAGAAGCGCTGGGCACGGACGACACCTTCGACCAGGGCATCGACGTCGTCCTTGTCGTTGTAGATGTGGAACGTGGCGCGGGTGGTCGCGGGCACGCCGTAGCGGCGGCAGGTCGGCCACGCGCAGTGGTGTCCGACCCTGACCGCCACGCCCTCGTCGTCGAGGATCTGCCCGAGGTCGTGGGGGTGGATCCCGTCGACGACGAACGACACCGCGCCCCCCCGGTCGACGTTCTCCCGTGGACCGATGATGCGGACCCCGGGAAGCGCGTCGAGGCCGGCCAGGGCCTGGCCGGTGAGTAGATGCTCGTGCTCCTGCACGTCGGCCATCCCGATGGCGGACAGGTAGTCGCAGGCGGCATGCAGCCCGACGGCCTGGCTGATCATCGGCACACCGGCCTCGAAGCGTTGGGGTGGTGGGGCGAAGGTGCTGCGTTCCATGGTGACCATCTCGATCATCGAGCCACCGCTGATGAATGGTGGCATCGCGGACAGGAGGTCCGCACGGCCCCACAGACAACCGATCCCCGTGGGGCCCAGCATCTTGTGCCCGCTCCACGCGATGAAGTCCACCCCGAGGTCGCGGACGTCGACGGGCATGTGGGGCACCGACTGGCAGGCATCGAGCAGGACGAGGGCCCCGACGCGGCGGGCCCGCTCGAGGATGGGTTCGACGGGGTTGATGGTTCCCAGGATGTTGGACTGGTGGACGAAGGACACCAGTCGGGTGCGGTCACCGACCAGGTCGTCCAGGGTGGAGAGGTCGAGGCGACCGTCGTCCGTCAGGCCGATCCAGCGCAGCACGGCACCGGTCTTGGCGCACAACTCCTGCCAGGGGACGAGGTTCGCGTGGTGCTCCATCTCGGTGACGAGGATCTCGTCACCCTCCGCCAGCACGAAACGTTCCGCGCCGTCGGGGAGGGGCTACCCCCGCTGGGACAGGATCGTCGCGTTCAGGAACGAATAGGCGATGAGGTTGATGGCCTCCGTCGCGTTCTTGGTGAAGACGATTTCGCCGGGCTGGCCGCCGACGAAACGGGCGATGGCGGCGCGGGCCTGCTCGTAGGCCTCGGTGGCCTCCTCCGCGAGTTGGTGGGCACCGCGGTGGGCGGCGGCGTTGCTGGTCTCCAGGAATCTGCGCTCCGCATCCAGGACGGCCCGCGGCTTGTGCGACGTTGCGCCCGAGTCGAGGTAGACCAGCCGCTTGTCATCCCGGACCGAGCGGCCCAGGATCGGGAAGTCCGCGCGGATGGCGCCGACGTCCAGCGTCATCAGGCGCCGGTCCCGGCGGGGGCGAACTGCTCGTAGCCCTCCGCCTCGATCTTCTCGGCCAGTTCCGGTCCACCGTTCGCCACGATCCGGCCGTCCATGAAGACATGGACGAAGTCGGGCTTCACGTACCGCAGGATCCGGGTGAAGTGGGTGATGAGGATGACGCCGGTGTCCCCCGTGTCCTTCATCCGGTTGATCCCCTCCGAGACGGTGCGCAGGGCATCGACGTCGAGCCCGGAGTCGGTCTCGTCGAGGATCGCCATCTTCGGCTTCAACA
>CAIWTL010000197.1 GCA_903915555.1 uncultured Micrococcales bacterium
CACGACGGTGCGCACCGGGGCCCAGATCCAGCGGTGGCTGTTCGCGGTCACCCTGTTGCTGCTCGGCGAGGCCCTCGTCAACGCCACCGCCGACGGCCGGTGGACGCTGGCGTGGTACTTCAACCGCTTCTTCGGCATGGTGTCGCTGGCCGCCATGTTCGCGGCACTGGTGTGGATCATCGCCCGGATCGGCCGGGCCACCAGTCGGCTGGCCGCGAGCGACTCCCTCACCGGGGCCGAGAGCCGGGCCTCCTTCGGCCAGTCGATGGAGCGCGAACTCGCTGCTGCCGGTCAGTCGGGGACCCGACGGGCCGTGCTGTGGATCGACCTCGACGGCTTCAAGAGCGTCAACGATCAGGTGGGGCACGCCGTCGGGGACGAGGTGCTGCGCCGGACCGTCCAGCGGCTCCGCGCGAATGTGCGCGCGAGCGATCACGTCGGGCGCCTCGGGGGTGACGAGTTCGGGGTCCTGTTGTGCGACAACGTCGCCGACGAGCGGATCTCGGTCGTGGCCGATCGCCTCCTGCGGGCACTCCGCGAACCCGTGGTGGTCGAGGACACCACCACCCTGCTGTCAGGATCCATCGGCGTCTCCGTCAGTCCGGGCGACGGTCAGGACGCCGACACCCTGCTGCAGCGGGCCGACCTCGCCATGTACGCCGCGAAACATGCGGGCGGTGACAGGTACCGCCGCTTCACGGACGAACTCGGCGAGGAGGCCGGGGACAAGGCGGACCTCCGCTACCGCCTGGCGCGCGGGATCCGGCAGCACGAGTTCGCCCTGGACGTCCAGCCGATCGTCGCGGCGGCCGACCGGCGGGTCGTGGGCCTCGAGGCGCTCGTGCGGTGGCAGACCGGGGCGGATCGACTGGTCGCGGCGCGGTTCATCGATTTCTCCATGCAGTCGGGCCAGATCATCCAGATCGGTCGCCAGGTGGTGGCCAGACTCGAGGAACTGGCGCCAGCACTGCTCCGCACACTGCCGACGGAAGGGTTCCTGTCGTTCAACCTGTCGGTCAAGGAACTGACCGACACCTCGATCGTCGACCGCCTCACGAGGGGTCCGCTGGCGAAACTGTCGCCGAGGATGCTGGTGGAAGTCACGGAGTCGCTCGAGTTCCAGGCGCTGACGGACGCCGCGGCCAACCTGGACCGGCTGCGACTGTCCGGGTTCCGCGTCGCCGTCGACGACTTCGGGGCCGGCTTCTCCAACTTCGCGCGACTCGAACAGTTGCAGCCCTATGTCCTGAAGGCCGACCGGTCACTCGTCTCACGCCTGACGACGGACGGGGAGACCGGGTCGGCGTTCCTCCAGGCGACAGTCTCGGTGGCCCGCAGCCTGCAGTGCCGGGTGATCGCCGAAGGGGTGGAGAACCAGCGGCAGGCAGCCCTGGCCGAAGAGATGGGCGTCGACCTCGTCCAGGGCTACTTCTACGGGCGGCCGGTACCCGCCCCCGCATGGCTGGGCGAGCACGCGGCGCAGGGCGCCGCAGTATGACCGGCGAGCCGATGGCTCAGAGGATCGACCAGGCCTCGGTGAGGACGGACCGCAGGATTCCCTCGATCTCGTCGAACTCCGGCTGACCGATGATGAGCGGCGGGGCCAACTGGATCACCGGGTCGCCGCGGTCGTCGGCGCGGCAGTACAGTCCCGCGTCGAACAGCGCCTTGGACAGGAATCCGCGCAGGAGTCGTTCGGCCTCGTCCTCGTTGAAGGTCTCCTTGGTCGCCTTGTCCTTGACCAGCTCGATGCCGTAGAAGTACCCGGCACCGCGTACATCGCCGACGATCGGGAGATCGCTGAGCTTGTCGAGGGTGGCACGGAAGTTGCCTTCGTTCTCACGCACGTGCTGGAAGATCTGCTCGTTCTCGAAGAGGTCGAGGTTGGCCATGGCGACCGCCGCCGACACCGGATGGCCCCCGAACGTGTAGCCGTGCAGGAAGGAGTTGGTGCCCTCCTTGAACGGTTCGAAGAGCCGCTCACTGGCGATCATGGCGCCCAGGGGCGCGTAGCCGCTGGTGAGGCCCTTGGCCGATGTGATCATGTCGGGCTGCACCCCGAAGCGCTTCATCGCGAAGATGTCGCCGATGCGCCCGTAGGCGGTGATGGTCTCATCGGCCACCATGAGCACGTCGTACTCGTCGCAGATCTCGCGGACCCGCTCCAGGTATCCGGCGGGCGGCGGGAAGCAGCCTCCCGAGTTCTGGACCGGCTCGAGGAAGACGGCCGCGACGGTGTCGGGTCCCTCCATCTCGATCATCTCGGCGATGCGGTCGGCCGCCCAACGCCCGAAGGCCTTCTCGTCGTCACCGTGCTCGGGAGCGCGGTAGAAGTTGGTGTTGGGCACCTTGTAGGTACCGGGGACCAGCGGCTCGAAGGCCTCCTTGGCAGCCGGGATCCCCGTGATCGACAGGGCTCCTTGCGGGGTGCCGTGGTAGGCCACGTTGCGGCTGATCACCTTGTACTTCCCGGGCCGTCCGGTCAGCCGGTAGTACTGCTTGGCGAGCTTCCACGCGGTCTCGACCGCCTCACCCCCGCCGGAGGTGAAGAAGACCCTGTTGAGGTCACCCGGGGCTTCGGCGGCGAGCCGCTCGGCGAGCTTGATGGCCTGCGGATGGGCGTAGGACCAGATGGGGAAGAACGCGAGTTCCTTGGCCTGCGCCGCCGCCGCCTCGGCGAGTTCGACCCGTCCGTGCCCCATCTGGACGGTGAACAGCCCGGCGAGGCCATCCAGGTACTTACGGCCCTGATCGTCCCAGACATAGGCGCCTTCGCCCTTGACGATCACGGGGACGTGGCCGCCGTGCTCGTAGGTCGAGTGGCGGGTGAAGTGCATCCACAGGTGGTCGCGGGCGGCGTCGGCGAGAGCGTCGGGGCCCGTCTCGGTCACGTATTGCGGTGTGCTGGTCATCGTGCTCCCCATTGGTAGGTCTGCTTGTGCAACTTGAAATAGACATAACTCTCGGCATGCCTGACACCGGGGACATTCCGGATCCGGGTCACCACGTCGTAGAGGTTCTCGTCGTCGACGGCCACGACCTCGGCGAAGAGGTCCACACCCCCCGCGGTCGCGACGAGGTAGTCCACCTCGTCGATGAGGGCGATCTGGTCGGCCGCCGAGTCCACATCACCGTCGACCCGGATGGCGATCATCGCCGCGCGCGAGTACCCCATCTGCAGCTGGTCGGTGACAGCGACGATCTGGATGACGCCGCCCCGCATGAGACGTGCGACGCGTTGCCGCACCGACGCCTCGGAGCGGTTCACCTTCTTGGCGATGTCGGCGAACGAGCGGCGTCCGTCCTCCTGGAGCAGGTGGACGATCGCCCGGTTCACGTCATCCAGGGCCACTGGACTCGTCTGCGGCATTTTTCGATTCTTCCCCATCGCCTACGACCATTGCAACGTATTCCGTAGGATGGTACCCATTGCGGTCACGAATACCGTAGGGTTCCCGTAAGATTTCGGGATCCGGTCCGGCGTGGGCCCGACGCGATGGTCGGAAGCGCGACGGTCGGACGTCCGTCGGATGGACAGTGCAGGGCCCCACGGGGCGGTAGGAGAACGTCGCGATATGCAGATCAACAGCGTCATCAACGGCCAGGCCGCGCCCGCGGGCGGCAACGAGCTCGAGCTGATCGACCCCAGCACCGGCCAGGTCTTCGCCGGCGCCCCCATCGCCTCCGCGACCGACGTCGACCGCGCCGTGGCGGCGGCGCGGGAGGCCTTCGGGTCGTGGCGCGGGACCACGCCGGGCGAACGACAGACCGCGATCCTGAAGATCGCCGACCTGATCGAGCAGAACGCCGACGAGTTGGTGCGGCTCGAGTCGCAGAACACCGGCAAGCCCATCCCGGTGACACATGCGGAGGAGATCCCTCCCATGGTCGACCAGGTCCGATTCTTCGCGGGTGCCGCCCGGGTGCTCGAGGGCCGCTCGGCCGGGGAGTACATGAGCGGGTTCACGTCCATGATCCGCCGTGAACCGGTCGGCGTCATCGGTCAGGTCACCCCCTGGAACTACCCGCTGATGATGGCCATCTGGAAGTTCATCCCCGCGGTTGCCGCCGGAAATGCGGTCGTCCTCAAACCCTCGGACACCACTCCCGTCTCGACTGTCCGCCTGGCCGAGATGATCGCCGAGGCCGAGATCCTGCCGCCCGGCGTCTTCAACGTCATCACCGGGGACCGCGACACCGGCCGCACCCTCGTGTCGCACGCCGGGGTCGACATGGTCGCCATCACCGGGTCGGTCCGGGCCGGGATGCAGGTCGCCGAGGAGGCGTCCAAGTCAGTCAAGCGCGTGCACCTCGAACTCGGTGGCAAGGCCCCGGTCGTGGTGTTCGACGACGCCGATGCCGCCAAGGCAGCCGAGTGGCTCGCCGTGGCCGGGTACTTCAACGCCGGCCAGGACTGCACGGCGGCCACCCGCATCATCGTCCAGAACGGCATCCACGACGAGTTCGTCTCGGCGCTCGCCGAACAGGCCGTCAGCACCAAGACGACCTTCGACGGGGGAGCAGAGGACGGGGACGCACTCGTTCCGCCGCTCAACAACCGGGCACAGATGGAGAAGGTCATGGGCTTCATCGACCGCCTCCCCGAGCACGCGACGATCGCCGCCGGGGGCACCCGGCCCGGTGAGCGCGGCTTCTACATCGACCCGACGGTTGTGGTCGACATGAACCAGAAGGACGAGGCCATCCAGAACGAGATCTTCGGTCCCGTCATCACGGTGCAGCGGTTCTCCACCGACGCCGATGCGCTCGAGATGGCCAACGGTGTCGTCTACGGACTGGCGTCCAGTGTGTGGACGGAGAACCACGGCCGGGCGATGCGCATGGCCAAGGCACTCGACTTCGGCACCGTCTGGATCAACACCCACATCCCCCTCGTCGCCGAGATGCCGCACGGCGGCTACAAGCAGTCGGGATACGGCAAGGACCTGTCCATGTACGGGCTGGAGGACTACACGCGGATCAAGCACGTGATGTCCTCCATCGAGGAGTAGTAGTAGTCGCGCGTCGCAGGGGAGACGGATATGGCGGGACAGTGGATCGACGGACGGGCCGTCGACGGCAGTTCGGGGCAGACGATCGACGTCGTCAACCCCGCCGACGGCAGCGTCGTCGAGACGCTCACCCTCGCTGACACCGCCGATGTGGCGGCGGCGGTGGACGCAGCGAGACGAGCCTTCAGCGAGTGGTCCCGGGTCCCCCCCGTGGTGCGCAGCGAGGCACTGCTGGCGCTGGCCGACAGGATGCGGGCCCGAGCCGACGAATACGCCAGGGTGGAGTCAGCCCAGGCGGGGAAACCCATCCGCCTCACCACCGGTTTCGACGTCCCCGGCTCCATCGACAACACCCTGTTCTTCGCCGGCGCCGCGCGCAGCCTCCAGGGCACCGCCGCCGCCGAGTGGGACGGAGACCACACCTCCACGATCCGGCGCGAGCCGATCGGGGTCGTGGGGTCGATCGCCCCGTGGAACTATCCGCTGCAGATGGCGATGTGGAAGATGCTCCCCGCCGTCGCGGCCGGCAACACGGTCGTGCTCAAGCCCAGCGAACTCACCCCACTGACAAGTCTCATGCTGGCCGAGGACGCCTCGGCCGCGGGTTTCCCGGACGGGGTGTTCAACGTGCTCACGGGAACGGGCCCGGAGGTGGGTGAGGCGCTCGTGTCGCACCCCGACGTGCGCATGGTCTCCTTCACCGGCTCCACTCGCGTCGGACACCGGGTCGCCGAGATCGCCGCGCAGCAACTCAAGCGGGCCCACCTGGAACTGGGGGGCAAGGCGCCCTTCGTCGTGTTCGAGGACGCCGACCTCGATGCGGCCGTCCAGGGCGCCGTGGCCGGGTCGCTCATCAACACCGGTCAGGACTGCACCGCGGCCACCCGCGCCTACGTCCACCGCTCCCTCTTCGACGATTTCGTCGCGGGGGTGGCGCGGGTCATGGACGGGATCGTCCTGGGAGACACCGCCGATGAGGCGACCGACCTGGGCCCGCTGATCTCCCGCCAGCATCTGGAGAAGGTCGCCGCCATGGTCGACCGAGCGGTGGACGCCGGCGCCACGGTCGTCTGCGGCGGTGTCATGCCCGACCTCGGCGGCTGGTTCTACCGACCGACTCTGCTCACCGGCGCTGCCCAGGACAGCGAGATCGTCCAGGACGAGGTTTTCGGCCCCGTCCTTGTGGCGCTGCCCTTCGACACCGACGACGAGGCGCTCGAACTCGCCAACGACACCGTGTACGGCCTCGCCGCGTCGGCGTGGACCACCGACGTCGTCCGGGCCCACCGGGCATCCCGCGAGATCGCCGCGGGATGCGTGTGGATCAACGACCACATCCCGATCGTGTCCGAGATGCCCCACGGCGGCTTCAAGCAGTCCGGCATCGGCAAGGACATGAGCCAGTACTCGTTCGACGAATACACCCAGGTCAAACACGTGTCCGTCGACATCACCGGCGTCGCCGACAAGGAATGGCATCGAACAATCTTCACCAACCCGCGTCCACAGCAGTAACGTCACATCCATCGGCAAGCAACCAGGAGAGCCCATGACCGAGAAGCACCCCGATCCCCGCATCGAAGCCCTGCGCCAGGCCATGTCGCGGCGCAACTTCCTGGCCGCGGTGGGCGCCACCGGCGCGGCCGCCGGTCTGGCGGCCTGCGGTACCGGCGGGACGAGCACCTCCGGCAGTGGTTCGTCGCCGGCAGCGTCGGGCGACAGCAAGACGATCACGTGGGCCAACTGGACGCTCTACCTGGACTACGACAAGGAGTCCAAGACGTACCCGACCCTCGAGCGTTTCGAGAAGGAGTCGGGCTACACCGTCGAGTACCGCGAGGACATCGAGGACAACGTTCAGTTCAACGGCAAGGTCGCCCCCCAGTTGGCGAACGGCCAGAACATCGGATACGACCTGGTGACCCCGACCGACTGGTTGGCTGCCGAATGGATCCGCAAGGGCTACGCGGCCGAGATCGACGCGGCCAACGTCCCCAACAAGAAGAACATCCTCACCGCGCTCGCCGACGTCCCGTTCGACCCGGGGCGCCAGTACTCCCTGACCTGGCAGTCCGGTTTCGCGGGCCTGGCGTGGAACAAGGAGAAGGTCCCCAACGGCCTGAAGACCCTCGACGACCTGTGGGCACCGGAACTGTCCGGCAAGGTCGTGGTGCTGTCCGAGATGCGCGACACCATCGGACTCATCATGCTCAGCCAGGGCGTCGACATCAGCCAGCCCTTCACGACCGAGCAGTTCAATGCCGCCCTCGACGTGCTCCAGCAGCAGGTGGACTCGGGCCAGATCAAGCAGGTGAAGGGGAACTCCTACAAGGAGGACCTCATCAACGAGCAGGCGTGGGCGGCGATCGGTTGGTCGGGAGACATCTTCCAGATCAACGCCGAGAACGGCGACAAGTGGGGATTCGCCCTCCCCGAGACCGGTGGGACGCTGTGGTCTGACAACCTGCTCATCCCATCGACGGCCGCCAACAAGGCGGGCGCCGAAGCGCTGATGAACTTCTACTACGACCCCAAGAACGCCGCCGAGGTCGCCGCCTACGTCAACTACGTGTGTCCCGTGAAGGGCGCCAAGGAGGAGATGGAGAAGATCGACCCGAAACTCGCGGCCAGCGAGTGGATCTTCCCCACCGACGCCACTCTCGACAATGCCTACGTCTTCCGGCCCCTCACTCCCGAGGAGCAGACCGAGTTCTCCGACTCGTTCGGTCGCGTCATCCAGGGCTGAGGCCCATCAGCACGAGGAAGTGGGTCAGCCCATGGCCAAGAAGACCGATATCACCAAGGCGGAGGGCGACCTCTATCTGGAGAACCTGACGAAGTCCTTCGGGGACTTCACCGCGGTGGACGACCTCTCGCTGCAGGTCCCCCAGGGATCGTTCTTCGCCCTGCTGGGACCCTCCGGCTGCGGCAAGACCACCACGCTGCGCATGGTGTCAGGACTCGAGGACCCGACGGCCGGGCGGATCCGCATCGGGGACGCCGACATCACCCACGAGAAGCCGTACAAGCGACCGGTCAACACGGTGTTCCAGAACTACGCGCTGTTCCCGCACATGACGATCTGGGACAACGTCGCCTTCGGTCTCAAGCGTCGCGGGATCAAGGACGTCAAGAAGCAGGTGGACGACGCGCTGGAACTCATCCAGTTGACGCAGGTGGCGCAACGCAAGCCCACCCAACTGTCCGGTGGCCAGCAGCAGCGGGTCGCCCTGGCACGGGCGATCGTCAACCGACCGGCGGTGCTGCTGCTCGATGAGCCGCTCGGTGCGCTGGACCTCAAGCTGCGCCGGCAGATGCAACTGGAACTCAAGCGCATCCAGACCGAGGTGGGGCTCACGTTCATCCACGTCACCCACGACCAGGAGGAGGCCATGACGATGGCCGACACGGTCGCGGTGATGAACAACGGGATCATCGAGCAGATGGGTGCTCCGACGCAGTTGTACGAATCCCCGGACACCGCCTTCGTCGCCAACTTCCTGGGCCAGTCCAACCTGTTCCCGGCCACCGTCGTCGAGGTGGACGGCGAGGACCTCGTCCTGGAGGATCCCGACGGCTCCTTCCGCATGCCCAAGAGTCGGATGGGGCGCAACGTGTCCACCGACCGCGGCGCCCGGGTGCTCGTCGGGGTCCGCCCGGAGAAGATCAACATCGCCGCGCTCGACGCCGCCGCGGCCGGCCCCGCGGACGGGAACTTCGTGGACGGCGTGGTCGAGGCCACGTCCTTCCTGGGCGTCTCCACGCAGTACGAGGTCCGCACCCCGGGTGGAGAGATCATCAACGTCTTCGCCCAGAACCTCGACTCACAGGACCTGCTGCCGGTGGCATCACAGGTCCGCCTGACGTGGAAGCCGATCCATGGATTCGTGCTGGACGGACGCCAGGACATCGAGGCAGGGGTCGAGATCGACCCCGACGCGCTGGTGGTGAGCTGAGTGTCCATCGCAGCCGCCATCGGAGACACGATCGAGGACGAACCCAAGCCGCCTCCGCCGTCCACCAACAAGGGCCGCAAGTTCACCGCCTATCTGCTCATGCTTCCCGGCATGCTCTGGCTGGCTATCTTCTTCGTGATCCCCCTGGTCGCGCTCTTCATGACGAGCCTGCAGACCCCGGTGCCCGGCGGGGAGGTGGGCCAGTTCCAGCAGACCTTCTCGTTCAGCAACTACGCCGAGACCCTGACCGACGACACCTACTACATCCCCCTCATCCGTTCGTTCATCTACTCGGGCATCGCCACGATCCTGGCCCTCCTCATCGGCTACCCCCTGGCCTACGCCATCGCCTTCAAGGGCGGCAAGTACCGCAACCTGCTGCTCGTCATGGTGATCGCGCCCTTCTTCGTGTCTTTCATCCTGCGCACGATCGCGTGGCGGCAGATCCTGGCCGATGAGGGACCGGTCGTCGCGGTCCTCCGGGTCATCGGTGTGGTCGGGGAGACCGGCGGCATCTACCCCTCGGCATTCGCCGTCATCATGGGCCTGACCTACAACTTCCTGCCGTTCATGACGCTGCCCATCTACGCGAGCCTGGAACGTGTGGACCCCAAACTCATCGAGGCATCAGGAGATCTGTACGCGAAGCCCATGACGGGGTTCTTCAAGGTGACGTTCCCCCTGTCGCTGCCCGGAGTGGTGGCCGGGACCCTGCTGACGTTCATCCCGGCGGCCGGTGACTACGTCAACGCTGCACTGCTCGGTCGGCCCAGCAACACCATGATCGGCAACCGCATCGAGTACACGTTCCTCAGCGTCAACGACTACCCGACGGCCGCCGTCCTGTCGTTCATCCTGATGGCGACGATCCTGATCATGGTGTTGATCTATATCCGCCGCGTGGGGACGGAGGACCTCGTATGAGCACGTCGACGGGTCCCGCGGCCGGCGCATCCGCCCCGGTCGACACCCGGCCGTCCGCAGGGCAGCGGTTCAGCGCATGGTTCGGACGCAATGCGATCAAGATCTACGCGTTCTTCGCGTTCGTCTACCTGCTGCTGCCGGTGGCCTACACGTTCGCGTTCTCCTTCAACGACGCCGGGCGAACCAACCTGGTGTGGCAGGGCTTCACCCTGGAGAACTGGCTCAATCCGTGTGGCGCCCCGGAGGTGTGCGGTTCGGTGGTCAACTCCATCGTCGTCGCTGCCGTCGTCACGGCCATGGCCACGCTCCTGGGGACGTTGATCGCGTTCGCTCTCGTCCGCCATCGGTTCCGTGGCCGGGCCACGACGAACCTGCTCATCTTCCTGCCGATGGCGACGCCGGAGGTCGTGCTCGGCTCGTCGCTGCTGGCGCTGTTCCTGAACATCCTGATCCCGCTGGGATTCTGGACGGTCGTGATCGCCCACATCATGTTCTGCATCAGCTTCGTGGTGGTCACGGTGAAGGCACGACTGGCGAGTCTGGACCCGCGTCTCGAGCAGGCCGCGATGGATCTCTATGCCACGGAGTGGCAGGCCTTCCGGCGGATCACGCTGCCGCTGGTCGCGCCCGGTATCGCAGCCGCCGCGCTCCTGGCGTTCTCGCTGAGTTTCGACGACTTCATCATCACGAACTTCAACTCCGGCCAGTTCACGACCTTCCCGAAGTTCGTGTACGTCTCGGCCACCCGCGGCATCCCGCCCCAGGCGAACGTCATCGCGACGGCGATGTTCATCATCGCCCTGGCGATCGTCCTGATCAGTCAGTTCGCCGGCAAGAGGAAGCGGGAGGCCTGACCCGTGCCGTTCGCCCCTTCCCCCGGTGAACACGCGTTCCAGGCTCTGCGCGACGTCCGCCACGAGCCGTTGTGGCTGGCCGACCCCCACCGGCCCCCCGCGCGTGAGCCTCTCGCCGACCGGATCCACGCGGACATCGCCGTGGTGGGCGGTGGACTGACCGGGCTGTGGACGGCCCTACGGGCGAAGGAACGCGACCCTGGCGCCGAGGTCGTGCTCGTGGAGGGTGACCGCGTCGGCAACGCCGCCAGTGGCCGCAACGGCGGGTTCGTGGCGGCCTCCATCACCCATGGCGTCGGCAATGGCATCCAGCGGTGGCCCGACCAGTTCGGGGAACTGCACCGACTGGGGCTGGAGAACCTGTCCGGCATCGAGGACACCATCGAGCGGTACGGCATCGACTGCCACTACGAGCGCCCCGGCGACCTGTGGGTGGCGACCGAGGAGTACCAGATCGACGGACTCCGCACGGGCGTGGCCGAGGCGCACGAGTACGGCGTGGACGTGGAGTTCCTCGATGGGGACATGACCCGCAAACTCGTCGACTCCCCCACCTACCTGGCCGCCGTGCGAGACCCGGATGTGGGTCTGGTCGATCCGGCACGACTGTGCTGGGGTCTCGCGCGGGCGGCCGAATCGATCGGAGTGCGGATCTTCGAGCACAGTCCCGTCCTGGGTGTCGACAGGGCCGGCGAGGGTCTTGCGGTGCGCACCTACTCCGGCGCGGTCCTGGCGAAGCACGTCGCGCTCGCTACCGCCGCGCACGCGCCCCTCCTGGAACGCATCAGGGCCTACGTGGTGCCCGTGTTCGACCATGTGGTGGCAACAGCGCCGCTGCCCGACGACGTCCTGGCCGAACTCGGCTGGGCGAGCCGTGAGGGCATCAGCGACTCCGGCAACCAGTTCCACTACTACCGGCTCACGCACGACAACCGGATCGTGTGGGGCGGCTACGACGCGGTCTACAAGCGGGGGGAGCGTCCGGGGTCGGATCTGGAGCGGGACGATTTCCTGACCGCACGCCTGGTGCGCCACCTGCACGACACCTTCCCTGCGGTGGCGGACGTGCCGATCGAATTCGCATGGGCGGGAGCCATCGACACGTGCTCGCGCTTCAGCGCGTTCTGGGGATCGGCTTACGGCGGCCGACTCGCGTACTGCGTGGGCTTCACCGGCCTCGGGGTCGGGGCGTCCCGATTCGGCGCGGACACGATGCTCGACCTGGTGTGGGGACTCGACACCGAGCGGACGCGCCTGAAGATGGTCCGCTCCAAGCCGCTGCCCTTCCCCCCCGAACCGATCCGACAGGTCGTGATCGACGTGACCCGCAAGTCTCTCGCCGACGCCGACGCCGACGCCGGGAAGCGCAATCTGTGGCTGAGGACCCTCGACCGGATGGGTCTGGGGTTCGACAGTTGACACACACGTGGGTACCTGACACCGCGACCGGACATCACGTCCGGAGGATCAAGGAGAGATAGCAATGTCGACCGAACGCATCACGCACTGGATCGACGGTCGTATCTGGGACGGTTCCGCCGAGCGGCAGGGCGACGTGTACGACCCTGCCACCGGCGAGGTCACCAAGGTGGTCGACTTCGCCACCGGCGATGACTTGGACCACGCGGTCCGGGTGGCCCGGCGCGCCTTCGACGAGGACTGGGGCCAGTCCACACTGACCCGACGCATGCAGGTCATGTTCCGTTTCCGCGCGCTGCTCGACGCGAACAAGGAGGAGCTGGCCGCCCTGATCACCGACGAGCACGGGAAGGTCCTGTCGGACGCCCTCGGGGAGGTCACGCGCGGCCTGGAGGTCGTCGAGTTCGCCTGCGGGAACGCCCAGTTGCTCAAGGGCTCGTACTCGGAGCAGGTCTCGACGGGCGTCGACGTCTACTCGCTGCGCCAGCCGCTCGGTGTCGTCGGCATCATCTCGCCGTTCAACTTCCCCGCCATGGTTCCGATGTGGTTCTTCCCCATCGCGATCGCGGCGGGGAACACCGTTGTGCTCAAACCCTCCGAG
>CAIWTL010000198.1 GCA_903915555.1 uncultured Micrococcales bacterium
CCGTCCCGATGAGCGCCGTGGCAGAGGGAGTCTGGTACAGCACCGCACCGCCACCGTCGACGACCGTCACCACCTCCCGCGAGTCGCCCAGCAGCGCCTCGAACCAGCGGGTCTGCTCCCCACCCGCGAGTGGGGGCGCCATTCTCGCCTGGTGCATGCGGCCGAGGTCACGGTCCAGGAGCAGGCGCAGTACGACGTTCGCGCCCACCACCGTCACGAGGATGGCGAGGACCACGATCAGCAGCCCCTGCGGCAGCGGTCCGTAGGTGAGGCGATTGACCACGACGGCCGCGGCGGCGAGGGGCACCGGCAGGAACGGCACCCCTCGTGACCACAGGCTGCGCAGGCGCAGACTGCCGCGGTCCTCCCCCACGACGGCGGGTCCGGTCACGGCCGCTCGGAACAGCCACGGCGCCAGACTGTAGGCCAGGAGCGCGGCTCCCGACGTGTGGTTCAGCCGCTCGGGGTCGATGACGTCGCCGGCGACGCTACCCAGGACGAAGATCAGCGCGGAGCACTGGAGCAGCACCAACTGTCCGATGGGCAGCGCGCCCGAACGACGGTTCGCCGACGCCGTGACGATCACGACCAGCACCACCAGGTAGGCCCCCCAGAGCAGGAACCTGTCGACATCACCGCGCGATCCGTCGACCCCCACCTGAGGGGTCAGCATGAGGATCCAGACGGCCATGAGCGTCAGCCCTCCCACGAGACCGTCGATCGTGACCAGGACCACATCGCGTCGCGTCATCCGCGGTGGCCACGCCAACGCCAGGATCGCGACGATCCACAGCGGCAGACCCAGGGCGGTGGCGGGCAACTCCAGGGCGTCGGTGAAGGCGTGTGGCCCGGTGAAGCCCCACAGGTACCCGAGGGCCAGCGCCAGGTAGATCAGTCCGACCGCGATCGCCAGGATCAGCAACGGAGTCGTCCGTCGGGCCAGCTCCCGCCGCCGACGCTGCAGGGCGAGCAGGGCGTCCGACGCGCCCGCCGCGGTCATCCCCAGGGCTGCGAGGAGCGCCGTCGGTGACCCCGCCGCCGGACTCTGTCCCCGGTCGAGGAGGACGGCCGTCACCGTCACGGCCGAGCCTGCTGCCAGGAGAACCGCGCTGCGTCGGCGCCACTTCTCGGGCGCGCCTGAGGTCAGAGGCCCGTCGTCGGGGGTCGACGAGACCTCGGAAGACTGTGCTGACATCATCCTCCTCGGGGCCAGTGTGCCGCGGGAACCATCGGGATGGGACCTCGAACTACCGAACCGCCCCGACTGTCGGGAACGTCGCGAATGTATGGAGGCCGATCGTGAAGCAGTGGCACCGCTACGTCGCCGTCGGGGATTCCTTCACCGAGGGCCTGGAGGATCCGGGGACCGCGGGACGACACCGCGGCTGGGCCGATCGGGTCGCCGAGCGGCTGGCGCTGGACTCCGATGATTTCGAGTACGCCAACCTGGCGATACGCGGCCGACTGTTGAACCCCATCCTCACCGAGCAGTTGCCCCAGGCCCTCGGAATGGATCCCGACCTGATCTCCATCGCCGGCGGGGTCAACGACGTCCTCCGGCCCCGGTGGGACCTGCCGTCGATGATCCGGGACTGGGACGTAGCACTGGGCGATGCCACCGCCTCCGGAGCGACGGTCGTGATCATCACCTTCGGTCAGCTGACCAGGCGCTCGCGCGCACTGGGATCCGTGCAGGCCCGCCTGCACGACTACCGCGAGGAGTTGCTGCGTCTGGCCAGGAGCCACGGCGCCGAGGTGGTGGACTTCTGGTACGCCAGCGTGTTCGACGATCCCCGGATGTGGGCCCCGGACCGACTCCACCTCAACTCGATCGGACACGAGCGGGTCGCCCATGCCGTCCTCGACAAGTTGGGGTACGCGGTCCCCGACTGGCTGGCACCCCTGCCCCCGCACCAGGTCTCGCCGCTGGCCACCCTCGGATCCGACGTCTCCTGGGTCACGGGACATCTGGCCCCGTGGCTCGGCCGCAGACTGCTGGGTCGCAGTTCCGGAGATGGCATCCGACCCAAGCGCCCCCGACCGGAGCCCGTCATCGTCCTCGACCCGTCGCGGTCCAGGTGACTGCACTGCTCGTCGGCATCGGCGCCCTCGCCGCGCTGCTCGCCGTGTTCGCCGTCGTGGCCTTCGTCATGAGCCGGTCGGTCGTCCGGGGGAATGCCGAACGAGCGGCGCTCGTGCTGGGGGACGCCGCGCCGGGCGATCTTCAGCAGAGTGCGGCGGTGTTGCAGCCGGCGGACCGCCGGGGCATCGGCGTGCTGCGCCTGACCTCGGACGAACTGCTCTTCGCCTCCGGCGACGGTGAGGAGGTCATGCGCATCGCCCGCACCGACATCGACAGGGCGGGCTCCTCCCACGACCTGGACGGGCTCGGCCGGCCGCTCAAGCGTCCCGCCCTCGTCGTCCGCACCCGGAACGGTGACATGACGGCCTTCGCGGTGTCGGAGGTGTCGGAATGGGTCGACCGGATGGACGTCGGGCCACATCCCACATGAGCGCCGATCACCCGGCGGCCGCAGCGAGCCTGCGCTCCCCCGCAGCCTGAGCCGGCGAACGCACCAGCGCGAAGGACAACGTCCGCAGCGCGGAGTCGGCGACCACGGCCCGCGCCCGCTGGACGGGTGGCGGGGCAGGCTGCCGGCCCAGCATCACCACCGCCCAGTCCGGCAGGGAGTCCATGGCAGCGCGGGCCATGACGCCGTACCCGGGTTGCAGACTGCGTGGCAGCGGGGCCGACATGACGAAGTCACGCATGCGCTCGGCGCGCGGCCCACCGGACAACTCCCCGCGGAACCCCGCGATACTGCGTCGCAGAGCCGTCAGGGTGAGCGGCGGGTCGACCACTCCGAGCGCTCCCCCCACGACCGCCATGTCGGCGACGTAGGCATCGGGATCGATCTCGCCGTCGTGCCCGTACTCCAGGTAGGCGCTGAGCATGGAGTCGACGAGGGCGACATGGACCCACTCCAACAGCCGGGGGTCGCGAGCGGAGTAGGGCTTTCCCGCCACGTCCCCCGTCACCCGATCGTGCATGGCGGTGATCGCCGCCACCGTGCGCTCGGCGAGGCCGACCGAACCGAAGGTGGTGGCAGCGATGAAGGCACCCGTGCGCTGCAACCGGCCGAAGGGGTCCTCGCGGTAGTCGGAGTGCTCGTCGACACCCGCGAGCGCGAGGGGATGGAGGGTCTGCATCAGCAGCGAACGGATACCGCCGAGGAACGTGGCGACGGAACCGTGGACGGTCCAGATCGCGTCACCGGGGTCGAACCACCCGGGTGCGCCGGGGGGCTCCTCGATCAGGCCCACGATCTGCGATCGGCCGTCATCGGTCCCGGACAGGACCTGTCGCACCGTGGCGGCGAGCGGCGACAGCATCCAGGAGACCACGACAGCAGGCTGGCATGCCTTCCGTAGCCGCGCACCCCGTGGGCCCGCCGCGCCGCAGGAGCCCGAGGATAGGTGGATAGGGTGGAGACGTGAACGGTAGTTGGGGACTCGTGGTGCCGCTGGCCCTGGGGTCGGCGGTCAGCCCGGCGATGATCACCCTCCAGTTGCTCATCCTGTCCAGCGGCCAGAAGGCGGTCAGCCGCGCGTGGGGATTCGCGCTCGGGATGCTCGTGACGAGTGTCGTCTTCATCGCCCTCGTCGCCACCGTGGCCCGTGGCCTCACCCTCGGTGGCGCCTCCCAGTCGACGACCGAGCGGGTCATCAAGGTGATCACAGCCGTGCTCCTCGTGCTCCTCGGCATCCGGGCGCTGCGGCGGCCGGCGGGATCGGGTGCCACTCAGCGGGTCCAGAACATGACCCACAAGGACCCGTGGCGCGATTTCGTGATCCTCGGTTTCGTCAGCATGTGGCTCAACCTGTCGTCGCTCGTGCTCATGCTGCCGGCTGTGCACATCAGTGTGACAACGGGGACCGATGTCACCGCTCAGCTCGTGTTCATCACCCTGTGCGCCGTCGCGCCAGGGGTGCTGCCCGTCCTGGCGGCGACCCTGCTGGGCCGGCGCGCCGATGGCGTCCTGGGTGCGCTCAACCGCTTCACCACCGACCACGCCAATCAGATCAACGCCGGGATCTGTTTCCTTTTCACCGCCCTGCTGCTGTGGAGTGCGGTGCGCTGAGCGGCGGCCCGAGCGTCAGTCGTCGTCGCCCTCGTCCTCGTGGTCGGAGTCACCGTCTTCGTGGTCGGAGTCGCTGTCTTCGGACTCGTCGCTCTCGCCGGAGTCGGACTCCCAGGCACGGCTCGATGAGGACGTCGTCGTGTATGCGGACTCCTCCGACTCGCGTTCCGGTGCCTCGTACTCGTCGGACCCGTACTGGGGCGCCTCGTACGCCTCGGCCTCCCGCTCGACGCCCTCGTA
>CAIWTL010000199.1 GCA_903915555.1 uncultured Micrococcales bacterium
GTGGACGGCGGGATGAGCGACAACATCCGCACCGCCCTGTACGACGCCGACTACACGGTCACCCTCGCGAACCGCACCTCCCAGGCCGCCCCCATGCTCTGCCGTGTGGTGGGCAAGCACTGCGAGAGCGGCGACATCGTCGTGCGCGACTGCTGGCTGCCCGCGGACCTGGCGCCGGGCGACCTGCTCGCGGTGGCCGCGACGGGTGCCTACTGCCGCTCCATGGCCTCCAACTACAACCAGATGCCGCGCCCCGGTGTGGTGGCGGCCGGCGCCGGTCGGCTGAGCACGGTGCTGCGCCGCGAGACGCTCGACGATCTCCTCGCCCTGGACCCCGGGGCCTGACGTCCGGTCCGGTGTCTGGCCGGGCCGGGTCACCAGTTGATCAGGGGACGCCCCGCCACGTCGGTGAAGCGGCCGACGAGGATCAGGATGAGGTCGACGAGCGCCCAGATGGCCCCGCCGATGCCCAGGGTCACGATGCTGACGATCAGCAGCGTCACCCCCGTGCCGACCTTGCCCACATAGAAGCGGTGGACGCCGAAGATCCCCAGGAACCATGCCAGGAGAGCGGCGGCGAGCCTGCTCTTGGGGCTCACCGGCCGGCCGTACTCGTCCACGGCCGGCTTGCCGTTGGCGAACATCGGATAACCGGCGGGGGACTGGAACACCGGAGGGTTCTGCGGCGACATGGCGGGCAGTCCGGGTGGGGGCGGAGTCTGCCCGGTCTCCGTCGGGGATCTCCAGGCCTCGGGGTCGCTCATCGTGTGCTCCTGGCAGGGGTGCGTGCCCGATGGTCGCGCGCAAGACCCGCTCGGCGCAAGCACCGCCCGGGTAGGGCAAGCAGCGGCCCATCTGCGACTCTAGACACACGACCGCGTTGGGAGGCGCCCGTGTCCGACGAAGTGACCGTAGCTCTGCTCGGTGGCGGCACCGTCGGGTCCCAGGTGGCACGCCTGCTCCTCGAGAGCGCGGACGACCTCGCCGCCAGGGTCGGTCGCCCGCTGCGCCTGACCGGGGTCGCGGTCCGCGATCCCTCCCGGCCGCGCGACGGGATCCCCGCGGAGCTGCTCACCGACGACACCGCCGGTCTGGCCGCGTCGGGCGCGGACGTCGTGGTGGAGCTGATCGGCGGGGTCCGTCCGGCCGATGAGTACATCCGGTCCGCGATCGCTGCCGGCTCCAGCGTCGTGTCGGCCAACAAGGCGCTCATGGCGGAGCAGGGCGGCGACCTGCACGCGTCGGCCGAGGCCGCCGGGGTCGACCTGTTCTACGAGGCGGCTGTCGCCGGGGCCATCCCGCTGCTGCGGCCGCTCGGGGACTCGCTGGCCGGTGACCGGATCCGGCGGGTCATGGGGATCGTGAACGGAACCACCAACTACATCCTGACCCGCATGGACGAGGAAGGGGCGGACTACGCGGACGTCCTGGCCGATGCGCAGGCCCTGGGCTATGCCGAGGCGGACCCCACCGCGGACGTCGCGGGCCACGACGCCGCGGCCAAGGCGGCCATCCTGGCGAGCCTGGCCTTCCACACCCGCGTGACCCTCGCGGACGTGTCCTGCGAAGGGATCGAGAACGTCACCGCCGCCGATGTGGCGGCCGCGCGGGAGATGGGTTTCGTGATCAAGCTCCTCGCCATCGCGGACATGACCCCGGAGGGGGTGTGTGTCCGGGTACA
>CAIWTL010000200.1 GCA_903915555.1 uncultured Micrococcales bacterium
CCACAGCCACGCGATGCTGCGGTAGACCACATCGACGCCGACGCTGCGCGGACTGGCGCTGTAGACGTAGACGGCCAGCGCGGAGGCTCCGAGCACCATGCCCAGACGCAGGATGTAGCCGGCCAGCCGACCGGCGGAGTCCACCTGGACGACCGAGGCCATCACGATCACGAGGTAGCCGAACCACAGGTACCAGGCGGGGGGCAGCACTGCGTGGCGTCGGCGGATCATCACCGCCGCCGCCAGGGCGCCGCTGAGGGGCAGGAAGGCGAAACCGAGCCCGAGCACCCACAGGACCGGGAAGGCGACGCCGAACACGACGATCGGCCACCGGGGCAGGTCGCGGGGCATCAGACACCGCGTCCGCGGCGGTTGAGCTCCGTCATGACCCGCTGCGGACTCACGAGACGGGCGGCGATCGCCAGCGCCAGGAGCGCCCGCGGTTGCCGGGGATCGCTGCGCAGCGCACGCCACGCCCAGGTGCGGGCCGCCCGGTGATGGCCGGCGGATGCCTCGGCGAAGGCGATCTGGCCCGCGATGCGCGCATGACCCCGCGGCTCCTGCGCGAAGTCGGGATGCTTGGCCAGCAGGTACGTGAGGGCGTCGACGATCATCTGCCAGCGGGACGCGAAGTACGACCCGCCATGCCAGTGCACGAGCACCACGGGGTCCACCACGACCGGGATGGGCGCGATCCGGGCCGCCCGCAGCAGCAGGTCGTAGTCCTCGCCGTACGAGCCGGGGATGGCCTCGTCGACCAGGCCGAGGTCGCCCAGCAGCGCCTCGCGGCGGGCGAGGATCCCGCAGGCGTTGAGTTGCGTGATGCGGTCGCGCAGGAGATCGGGCAGCGTGACGGGGTCCATCGGGACGGGGCGGTCGACGGACCCGTCGTCGGTCACGACGCGCATGCCGGCACCCGCCAGGGGGACGTGGGGGCTCTCTTCCAGCAGGGGAACCTGTCGCGCGAGTTTGTCGGGCAGCCATTCGTCGTCGTCGTCGAGGAACGCGACGTACTCGTGGGAGGCCGCGACGACACCGCTGTTGCGGGCCCCGGCCAGTCCACGGGTCCGTGTGTTCGTGATGGATCGCACCGAGCGCAGGGCGGCGTCGGGATCAGGGAGGTCGAAGGGCTCCGCAGCGTCGAACACCACGAGCACCTCGATCGGACCGTCGTAACGCTGATCGAGGGCGCTGCGCGCGGCCCGCCGCATCAACTCGGGACGGTTGTGGGTCGGGATGACGACTGTGACGCCCGGCGCACCCATCGCGCCCCCTCTCCACGGTGTGTGACGGCTTTCCCGCCTCGTCCCGAGTATGCCTGGCGATCCGGCGTGCTCCGACATGAGAGATGTCACTCTCGGTGATGTTCCGGAGGGGAGGATCCGTCCTTACCGTGGTGGGGGGAGGACTCGATCTGTGACTGTCATCGTGGTGTCCGTGGGCACCGACCACCACCGCTTCGACCGGCTGACCGGCTGGCTGACGGCGTGGCGCGCGTCCCATCCGGACGTGCAGCTCGTCGTGCAGCACGGGACGAGTTCACCGGTCGCCGACGCGCGGAACAGCGAACTGCTCCCCCACCCCGAGTTGATGGAGTGGTTCCGGGCCGCGGACGCGGTCGTGCTGCAGGGCGGACCCGGGGGTGTCATGGACGCCCGGGCCAACGGGGTGCTGCCGATCGTCGTGCCCCGCGATCCCGAGTTCGGTGAACACGTCGACGGGCACCAACTGGACTTCTCCGCCCATCTCGCCGACCGCGGCCTCGCGCGGGTCGTGACCGACAGGACCGCCCTGACCGGTCTCCTCGACGCCACCGTCGCGGGCACGGAGTCCTGGCGGATCGACCCGAGCACCGAGGCGCCGGCCGGGGTGCGCGCCGTCCGGGACCTGTTGGAGCAGCCGCCCACCCGGCGCCCCGACGGGACCTGGCGCCGGCTGTGGCGCGTGTGGGGCCGACGTGCCTGACATCACCGCATCCGAGGCCGCTCCTGGCGCCGCCGTGCGTGCCGCCGAGCCGGATGCCGCCCTGACCCTGGCCCGGGGGATCTGGGCGCACCCGGCCCGTGACATCGAGGTGGTTCCCGCCGTCACCTCAGGGTGGCCTCTCGACGTGCTCGACATCCGCGGCCGCCCGCGGCTGCTCATCTCCCCCGGGCCCGGGGCCCGGCGTGCCCTTCGCTCCGGCAACGGGCTGCGTGCCCCCCGGGACCGCACGGCCCGATGGCTGGCCGGGGTCGGGGTCACCGCCCTGGCACCCCTCCCACAGACGGGGGTACTGCGCCGGCTGACCGTCCGACCGCGGCGTTGTGGCGTGCAGCGCGTCACGGCCCGGATCGCCGAGACCGGTGGCCTGCCGACGGAACGGGTGCTGGTGACCGTGCGAACGATCGACGACCATTACAAGCCAACCATCACCTTCCTCGACGCGTGCGGCACCGCCACCGGCTACGCCAAACTCGGATGGACCCCGGGGACAGCCGAGATGGTGCGCCGGGAGGCGGGGGCACTGGCAGCGGTGCGCGGAGCACTCGGACCACGCCTGGCGACACCCGATCTGCTCGGCTGCGGTGATCACGGGGACCGACCGTGGCTGCTCACCGCCCCGATCGAGGAATCGGCGCGCCGCAGCGGGACCGTCCTGCCCGACGCGGCGGTGCTCGCCGCGCTCGCCGGCGTGACGTCGCTGGGCTCCGCCGATGCCGCAACGGCGGCCTGGCGGCGACCCCAGGGACCCCGCGGGGCGCTCGTGGACGCCGCGGGCCGGCGGCTCTCGGACGTGTGGCGCCACGGGGTCGAACTGGGGCGCAGCCACGGCGACTGGGTCCCGTGGAATACGGCACGCCTCGGCTCCCGCACCATCGCGTGGGACTGGGAGCACTACCGCGCCGCCGCGCCCGTCGGTGTCGATGCCGTCCACTGGCAGGTCATGACGGCCCACACGCTCGAGGGGTTGTCCTGGGACGACGCCTACCGGCGGTTGCTGGCCGCCGCCCCGGAGGTGGCGCCCCTGGCGCTGTTCCACGCGACGGAACTGCTCGTCAGGTCTGAGACACTGAAGGGGTCCGACGGCTCAGAGCCGTTCCCCCTCGATGACGTCGTCGGGAACCTCGTGCGCCACGTCGGCAGGGAACGGGAGAAATGATGTCCTTCGCCTCTGCGCCGCTGCCCGGTGCGTCCGTCAGCGGTCTGGCACAGGCTCTCCGGCGCCGGTGGACCTGGGTCGTCGGAGCCACGCTGATCGGGCTCGCGGTCGGCATGATCGCCGGTGGCCTGATCGCACGGTCCTACAGCTCGTCGGCCACGGTCACGATCAACCCCATCACCTCGACGCTCTTCGCCGTGGGACCCCTGTCGCAGCAGGTCAACACGGCGACCGAGGCCGAGGTGATGGCGTCCGGGCAGGTCCGCGCGCTCGCCAGCGAACGCCTCGCGGACGGCACGACGCCACAGGAACTGGGTCAGTCCCTCACCGTGTCCATCCCCACCGAGTCACTGGCGCTGACCGCAACGACCACGGGACCGAACGGCCAGGAGGCGGCCCGGCGGGCCGATGCGATCGCCGATGCCTACCTCGCGTTCCGGCGCGCGCAGGCGGAGGCCCAGGCCAAGGTCTTCCTCGACAAGGTGGACGAGCGCATCCGCCAGGTCGAGAAGGCGTTGGCGGCCAAACCGGCGAACGCAGCATCCCTGTCGGCCGAACTGACGTCACTGCGCCGCGACCAGTCCGAGGCGTTGACCCTGGTCGTCAATCCCGGCTCCGTCATCGAGCGCGCGGTCGCACCACCCGGTCCGTCGGTGCCGCGGCTCATCACCCTCGCGGCCGCGGGTGCCGCCGTCGGCTTCCTCATCGGGGTGGGCCTCGTGTGGTGGCGCATGCGGCGGGAAGGGGTCCTCGACTCCGCCGCCGAGATCTCCGCGGTCCACCCCGCCCGGGACCCGGAGATCAGCGAGCGCATCTCCGTCCCCGCGGAGGCGCTGGCAGGGGGGGTGTGGCCCACCGACGCCCAACAGGACATCCTCGCCCTACGGGTGGCGCTGGCCCGCATCGCGCCGGATTCCGGGCCCGTGGTCGTGCTCGGCCCTGCCGACGCCTCATCCTTCGCCCGGCAACTGGCTGCCGCCACCTCCCACCTGCCCGGCGACGGGTCGCTGCCGCTGGCCACGGTCGTCGATCACACCGGATCCGGGCGGGGGGCTGCAGCCGTGGCGGCCGCCCAGGCCGGCGTGATCGTCGTCGCCGCGGTCCGCGGCCGGACGGGACGTGACGAACTGGGTGCGGCGGTGTCCCAGGCCCTCGGTGTGACGGCGGCCTCGTGTCCGTTGGTCGACGTGCTGCTCGACCCTTCGTGACTCCTGACCGCGGCGGTCGCGACTCGCGACCGCGCCGGTCGTGCCGACCGAGCCTCGCTCAGCCCGGCCACCCGAAGTCGCGGCCGAGGAACTCCTCGAGCGCCTCGTTGTGCGGCCGGTAGTACGCCGCCAGGTCGGCGCGGGTCCGCTCGGACATCGGTGAGCGCGGGATCCGGTTGTGGTGCTCGGCGAGTCCCAGGTCGTGACGGTCGAGGCCGAGGAATCCGGACACCTCGTCGAAGGCCGCCTGGTAGTTCTCGGTGAAGTCCTCGCTGCGCATGATCAGCACCTGCTCGCGGGGGAAGGCCTGCAACACCCGCTGCACCTGGGGCAGGTACACGCCTCGCGAGCGGTAGGAGAAGAAGTCGTGCGCCTCGCTGTAGTAGGAGGGGTCGGTCGCCCACCGCGCGTCGTCAGGGGCGAGTCGGCCCTCCTCAGCGGCGAGCGCCGCCTCGAAGTCGAGGTCCTCGACGCCCTGTTGGCGTCGCTCCTGGTAATGGGAGTACGCCCTTGCCACCGGGTCGCGCAACAAGATGATGATCTTGGTGTCGGGGGCAGCCGCGCGGATCAGCTGCGGGCAGTGCGGTCCGTACATGTAGTAGGGCGACGCCTCGCCGCTCACGGCATCACCGGCACGACGGCTGCGTGCCCGGCGATGGAGCGCGGAGGGGAAATGTGAGCGGTACCAGGACAGGGAGTGCTGGTCGGCCGCGAAGAAGAAGTCGGAGGACTTCCGCCCCCGGATCTGGGGGTACATGCCGATCACCTGCGGGTGTCGCAGAAGGTTGTTCCACAGCGACGTCGTGCCACCGCGCTTCGTGCCGGTGATCAGGAAGTCGGGCATGGGTCGCAGACCGGCCGTCGCGACACCCCACGCGCGGGTCGCGGCGTTCGCCGAGTCCAGCAACCACCGGGGGGCGGCGTCCTTCGCCCGCTGGGCGGCGCTCACCCGCTTCACGGTCACCACCGAGACCTCTCCCCGGGCCTCGATCGCCCGGTCATCGATCGCCCGGTCATCGGTCGCCCGGTCCTCGGTCTCCCGGTCATCGGTCGTCCGGCTCTCCGCCACCGGGTTCGCGGCGGTCCCGGCCATGCCGTGCGGCTCCACTGCTGTCACAGAACTCCTCCGTCCTCGTCTCCAGGGGTCGTCACAGGGACTCCCCCTCGGCCCACCAGCGCGATCGGCGACCGGCGCCAGCCGAGCAACAGGGCGGTCCAGCCGCCGACCAGGATCGCCGAGACGA
>CAIWTL010000201.1 GCA_903915555.1 uncultured Micrococcales bacterium
CCCGCGAGCATTATCCACATGCGCACCAGCTGGCACCCCTGCGGACGTCCTGCGGTCCCACGGGCCCGCCAGATGCCAGGCAGTGCGGTGCCATCGTCCGACGGCGCCTCCAGGACGACGTGGGGGTCGTTCCACGCATGGTTCAGGAACAGCAACGTGGCCCAGTCCCGGAGCGCGACGGCCTCCCGCTGCGCACGCAGGTAGTCGGGTGAGGCGAGGGGCGCCCAACCGAATCCCATCCACCCATCACCCCCTTGTCCACGCCCTGCTTTCATACGAGGGCGCCGTCACTCCGGTGACGAGTCGCCCACTGGTATATCGGCCGACGGAGGGTCGGGATTCAGTGATCGACCGTGCGCCCATCCGCGTCTCGAGGGAGTCACGTGCATCCGAATGAGTCAGCACGCACCATGAGGTCATGGTGAAGTCGGGGTACCGGTGGAGCGCCTGGGCAGCATGTGTCGCGCTGGCCGCGGCCGCCTGTGCATCAACCTCCCCTCCAGACTCTCCGACTGCGAGCCCCACAGGGATGCAAGCACCGGTGGCCACCCCATGGCGCAGCGGGGATCCCACCTTCCCGCCGCCGGCCGGGACCACCCCGATCGTGGGAGTCCAGTACCACGGTGTCTGGGACGACCACACCCCCGAGAAGCGGCGCGCGGTGCTCGACGCCATGGCGGAGGCCGGCGTCCGATACCTGCGGATGGACGTGGCGTGGGCCGATCTGCAACCCCGGCCGGGCGACGACGCGCTCGGAGATTCCCCCGAGACGGCCGAGGCCGACGAGCGCCTCGCGGAGATCAGCGCCCGCGGCATGAAGACGCTGCTCATCGTCCACTGGGCACCCCGGTGGTCGACCGGCACCGCCGCGAAGAACGGCGTCCCCCGCGACGCCGACGAGTTCGGCCGATTCGCCGCCTGGGCGGCGGACCGCTGGAAGCAGCACCTCATCGGACTCGAACTGCTCAACGAGGCGAATACGACCGCCTTCCTCGCCAACACCGACCCCGCCACCTACACGCGCCTGGTGACGACGGCCTACGACAGGATCAAGGCGGTCGCCCCGGACCTGACGGTCGTCGCGGGCGCGCCGACCTACGTCGACACCGACTGGTACGCGAAGTTCTTCCAACTCGGAGGGGCGGGATCGTACGACGCCCTGGGCGTGCACCCCTACATGGGACGCACGGACGCCCCACCGGAGACATGCGACGAGGCGGACCTGACGCACTACCCGTGCAACATCCCCCACCTCATCGACCTCATGGCCGCCAATGGTGATGCGGACAAGCAGATCTGGGCGACCGAGTACGGCTGGTCCTCCCACGACAACAGCGGGTACCGGGAACCGGTCCCCAACTGGTCGCGGGGCGTGACGCAGGAGCAGCAGGCCCAGTACCTCCTGCGTATGCAGAGCCTGCTCAGCCAGTGGCCCCAGGTCGCGGCGTCGTTCTGGTACACGTCGTGGGACCGCGCCAGCGGTGACCCCCAGATGGACAACTGGGGTCTGCTGTCCCGCGACCTGCAGCGCAAACCGGCGTGGTACGCCATGCGATGCGCGGCGGGCGCCGTCTGCGGACCGTGACCGGTTGACCCGAGGTCCGGTGGGACGGGTGGGGATTGGGCAGAATGAGCGCGTGAGCACGCCACCCGACGTCATCCTCCTGAGCAGACACGCCGAGAAACCGGACCCCCATGCCGGTTCCGTCGGGGTGGACAAGCATGGAAAGACCGACGAGCACTCACTGAGCGTCCGCGGCTGGCAGCGGGCCGGGGCGTTGGCAGCGCTGCTCGCCCATGCGCCGCAGGTCCCCCACGCGTCCATCGTCCGTCCCGCGCGGGTGATCGCGACGAAACCCACCAAACACGCGCGCAGCCGTCGTGAGGTGGACACGGCGACACCCGTCGCCGAGAGACTGGGCCTGCGGCTCATCGACGAGGCCGGCCACGGTGACCTCGACGGGCTCACCGACCTCGTGCTGGGCGATCCGAGTCCCGTCCTCGTCGTCTGGCACCACGGCGAGATCCCGAAGGTGGCCCTGGCTCTCGGCGCCGACCCGGATCAGGTTCCCCACGCCTGGCCCGACCACCGCTACGACCTGCTGTGGGTGCTCACCCGCAACAAGGCGGGCGCCTACGACCTCGACATCGTGCCGCAGCAGTTGCTGGCCGGGGATTCCGCCGACTGAGCGCCCCGCCGACCGGCAGTGGCCGTGGGGGTCAGCCGCGCCCAGTACCCCCGTCGAGGGCCCGGTTGACGGCCCGCGCCAGCCGGGAGAGGTAGCGGACCCCGGTGAAGTAGCCCGGGTTGTGCAGCGACATGACCGCCATCGTCCGATCGGTCACCGCGGTGGTCATGAAGCCGAAGGAGTGCAGCCGCCAGCCGTCGGTGTCACGCGACCGGTACCAGCCGTTCTTGTTCCCCGCCGACTCCGACATGCCGCTGCGCACACCCCAGCGCTGCCACGGGGCGGTGTCGCGCATGAGGTCGAGCAAGAAGGCCCTCGTCGTCTCGCTGAGTCCCTTGCGGGGGCCGGCGAGCAGCAGCCGCGCGAACCG
>CAIWTL010000202.1 GCA_903915555.1 uncultured Micrococcales bacterium
ACGACCTCGGGGTCACCCGTGCGTCCCAGCCGGTCTGTGTCGACGCGGGCGAATCCCAGGTCGGTGAACCCCTCGTCGTCCCGTCCACCGCCGTCGGGCGGCATCCGGTCGTGGGGGGACATGGCGCCACGATAGTGCCGATAGGCTTCCGACGTGACTGTCGTGAGCATCGTGGTGGCCCTCGTCGCCCTCGGCGTGGCCGTGCTCGCGCTGCGGCGCGCCGACGTCGTCGAGCGCCGCGCCCGGCAGTGGATGGAGTCCGGGGGACCGGCCACCCCTACCGGCCCCACGGACACCGCGGGGGGTCCGCCCGCCGCGACCGACGCCGCGACCGACGCCGCGACCGACGCCGGGGGTCTCCCCGACCTGCGGCGCCGTCTCGAGCGGCTCGAGTCGTCCGGCGCCACCACCGGCCTGAGTCGCGTGGCCGGCCTGAGTCGCGTGGCCGTGGTCCGCTACGACGCCTTCGAGGACCTCGGGGGCCGGTTGTCGTTCAGCGCCGCCATCGTCGATGATGCGGGGCGCGGACTCGTCCTGACGGCCATCCACGGTCGCTCCGAGACCCGCTCCTACCTCAAGGAGGTGCCGGTGCCCCCCGACAGCGGCCAGCGCGAACTGTCGCCCGAGGAATCCCGTGCCGTGGCCGATGCGCTCGCCGCGGGACGGGCAGGATCATGAGCGGCGGCGTCACGGGCGGGGACGGGGCCGTCATCGCCTACCTCGGGCCCGCCGGGACGTTCGCCGAGAGCGCGGCTCGGCAACTGACCCCCGAAGACCGTCACGTCCCTGCCCACAGTGTCATCGCAGCCCTGGACATGGTGCGTCACGGCGACGTGGACGCAGCGGTCGTCCCGATCGAGAACTCGGTGGAGGGCTCGGTGTCGGGGACGCTCGACGAACTCAGCGCGGCGCCCGCGCTGCGCATCACCGCCGAGACCGCCGTTCCGGTGCGTTTCACCCTCATGGCATCCGAGGCGCCTGCCGATCTGCGCGACATCGCGGCGGTGGGGACGCACCCGCACGCGTCGGCGCAGTGCCGCCGCTGGATCTACGAGAACCTCCCGGACGCCACGGTGGTTCCCACCTCCTCGACCGCCGCGGCCGCAGAGGCGTTGGCCGGGGGAACGGCCGAGTTCTCCGCCGCCATCGGCAACGCGTTGGCGGCCGAGCGCTTCGGCCTCGTCGCGCTGGCCGACGACATCGCCGACAACCGCGAGGCCGTCACCCGATTCGTCCGCATCGAACGGCCCGGCACCCTCACCGGCCCCACCGGCTGCGACAAGACCAGCCTCATGCTGTTCATGAAGTCCAACCGGTCCGGTGCGCTGCTGGAGATCCTCACGGAGTTCGCCGTGCGCGGCATCAACATGACTCGGCTGGAGTCCCGGCCGACGCGCCACGCGCTCGGTGAGTACTGCTTCTCGGTGGACATCGAGGGACATGTGGCCGAGGCGCGCATCGGCGAAGCCCTGCTGGGGCTGCACCGCATCTGCGCAGACGTGGTCTTCCTAGGGTCCTACCCGCGCCTCGACGGCGTCGAGTCGGTGGTGCCCGAGGGCCTCACCGACCGCGACTACGCGTCGGCCCACGAGTGGCTGGACGACCTGCGCGCCGGCGGCTGAGGCCACCGGTGTCCACGGCGGACGAGGGTCAGCGGGGCTTGATGACCCGGCCGTAGCCGTAGATCATGCTCCCGTTCCAGCCTTCGCCCGTGCGCTGGACGACGACGCCGGTCCCGGGATTCAGGGCGTGGGCAACGCGGCCCTTGCCGATGTAGATGCCGACGTGGCCGTTGCCGCGGTAGAAGATGATGTCGCCCACCTGACGGTTCTTGGGCTTCACGCGGTCCACGGCGGACGCGAGCTGGTACGACGTGCGGGGCAGGGTCTTGCCGGTGACGCGCTTGTAGGCGTACTGCACCAGGCCCGAGCAGTCGAAGGCGCCCGGTCCTGTGGCGCCGAGCACGTAACGGTCGCCCTTCTGGGCCTTGGCCACGTCGGCGATGCGGTCGCGCAGTTTGTCGGCCTGCCCCTCGTCCTTGGTGCGGATCTGGCTGGCGGCGGACGCCTGCGCGGTGGTGACGGGGTTGACCGAGAAGCCCGCGACGGCGATGCCGGCGGCGAGAGCCATGGTGGCGACGCGCCCCGTTCGGCGGCCGGTCGTCGTGGAGCTGATGTCGGTGCTGGTCATGGGGATTCTCCTGTCGGGGGGGCGCAGGGCTGCGCCGCTGGGGGATGTCTGGATGGACGGGTGGTCAGGCGGGGTCAGCGCGGGATGATGACCCGTCGGTAACCGTTGACGGCGCGGCCGTAGTAGCCGGACAACTCGGTGTACTTGACCCCGGTCGCGGGGGTGGACGCGTGGACGATCTTGTTATGGCCGACGTAGATGCCCACGTGGCCGCCGCCGTGCACGACGACGATGTCGCCGGGGCGCCGGTTCTTC
>CAIWTL010000203.1 GCA_903915555.1 uncultured Micrococcales bacterium
CGTCCTTCCGGTGCCCCTGCGCGACGGAAACCCGTGGGGCGTGCCGCGCCGCGTGGACGGCGTACTCCAACTGACCTAGGGGCGTCATGGCTGGTCCCACGGCATGAGGATGTGGGAGCGGCCACGTCTTTCATGGTGCTCATGCGCAGCTTCGGCGGCGCTGCCGGCGCCGCCGCTGGTTAGCGGGCGGCGACAACCACGGAGTTGGACTTGACCCCGGCACCTGGGGTCGTGACGTAGACGTAGGTCTTGCGTCCCGTGACCCGTTCCCACTGAAAAGCACCGTCTACGCCGATGACGATGGTGGCGGAGCCCTGGGTATAGGAGGTTTGACCTGCAAACCGAATCCAGGGATGCACGATGGCTCCCATGCCCATGTGTGTTGTCGTTCCCGTGACGATAACGCCGGACTTGCCGCGCACGTCACCGCGCGTGCCGGTGATGACGATGGTGGGATCCGGGGCGCGCGGGATGACAGGGACGGATTGACTCGACCAGGGACCCCAGCCAGCAGTGTTACGGGCGCGCACACGGAAGGTGTACGGCGTATCGTTGGCGAGTCCCATGACATCGCAGGTGAGCGCCGCGGTGATGCACGATCCGGCCAGCGGATCTGACTGCACCTCGTATTCAAGGATGGCGGTCGAGCCCGAATCGATCGGGGCCAGCCATTTCACGCTGGCCTGAGCATTGCCGGGGATGGCAGCGATATCGCGAGGTGCCGAGGGCGGTGCCTCGGGTGTGACGCTCCCGCTCGGCAGCGACCACAGTCCCCAGCCCGCTTCATTGCGTGCTCGGACCCTGAATGTGTAGGGCACGCCATTGCCCAGTCCGCTGATCTGGCAGGTGAGTGCGGGAGCCACGACTGTGCAGGTGCGCGACCCAGGCGAACTCATGGCCTCGTACTCCGTGACCGGGTAGCTACCGGGGTCGACCGGTGCTCGCCAGGAAACGTCTGCCCGAGCATCTCCGGCGATTGCCACAACGCCTGCCGGCTCGCTGGGCGGGTAGTACGTCGGCGCAGGCGGTGGGGCCGGGGTGGCATAGGTGAAGGTGCCGGCGCTGGCGGAGTTGCCGCCGTTGAAGGAGACCGTGACCTGCACGGTGCCCGAGCCCGCAGGGATGGGGCCGGTCAGCGTGTTGGTCCCCGGAGTTCGGGACCATGCCGCGGTTGTGCCACCGAACGTCACCGAGCTCACGGTCGTGTCGTCAACGGTCACTCCGGCGGGTAGGCCGGTGATCGCGAGTGATCCCGTAGCTCCAACCATGGCGCTGGAGGTCGTCAGGGATGGAGTGACGGCGGCGATGATCCATGCGGTGGGCGTGTAGGCGCTGGCAGTCACCACGAGTCCAGACCGTGTGACGGCAACGGACTGAAGCGATCCCCCGAGTAGGACACTGTCGTCGATCGTGAAGGTTCGAGGGTTGATGACGGAGAGCGTTCGGGTGCTCTGTCCTACGACATACACGGTGTCGTCGTGGCTCACGGTGATTCCCATGGGGTCGTCCACGGTCACCGACGTTTGGACCCCGGGAATGCCTGACTTGAACCCCTTTACGGTTCCACCGACCTGATTGCTGTAGTAGACGGTGTCATCACGCGAGATGGCGACACCGATGGGACCGCTCGCGGTAGTGACGTCGCTGACTGCTCGCGTGGATGGGTTGAAGAGATAGAGCTTGTTGCCGGAGTAGCTACTGATGTAGACGGAGCCGTCACTTGCCACCGCTAGACCAGAGGGGCTGGCGGAGGCAGGTAGCGGTGTGTCATCTCTGCTGCCCAGGGTGTCAGCATTCAAGGTGGCCAATTTCGGTGTGGCGGGAGATCCGAACCTGGTGCTGCTGCTGACGAAAACCGTGTCGTCGACGGGTCGACTCAACGCGACGGCCTGTGGCGCCACGGGAACAGCCACCGGAGAAGCGGTCATGGTGGAACCACGGACCACCGACATGGTGTCGTCGTCGGCATCGACGACATAGATCGTGTCGTCAGCGCTGACAGCCAGACCCTTGGGGTATCTGCCTACGGTGGCCCTTCCCGTTTCGACGAGGGTGACGGGGTCGATCTGGAGGAGCCGCCCTTCCCAGTTGGTTCCGGCGGCGATGTAGATCGAGTCACCAAGATCCGGCCCGGTGCCCACGGCGCGTCCATCCAGGGGTAGCGCGATCGTCCGGATGACCGCGTGAACCATCGCTGGATTCGACACCGACCGGATGCTCGCCGCCGGGACGGCGGAGCTAGCGGGAAGGGCGCCAACTCCGAGCGGGAGGGCGAGACACAGGGCCGTGCCTGTGGCGATCAACGTGCGCCTGTAGACCATGGGTCCTCCGCGGCTCAAGAGCGGCCGGCGGCAAGCCCTGCGCGCACAGTACCCGCTGAGCACCTTTTGATCAGCGACCCCAGGGGGTGGGGTTGACCGCCCGAGTCATCTCTTATGGGGCGGAGATGGAGGTCCCCTTGTGGTGCGGTGGAATGTGCCCGTGGCGATCGACGTGGGGCCCCAACCGCTCACCCTGGCGGAGGTCGCTTCGGTCGCTCGTCGCCGCGAGCCCGTACGCCTCACCGACGAGGCGCTTGCCGAGATCGCCGGCAGCCGTGCGGTGATCGAGGGTCTTGCTGAATCACCCGAACCGGCGTACGGCGTCTCGACCGGATTCGGCGCGCTCGCCACCGTGCACATCCCGTCGGAATCACGCGAGCATCTGCAGGCATCCCTCATCCGATCGCACGCGGCCGGCAGCGGCGCCGAGGTCGAGGACGAGGTCGTACGCGCCACCATGCTGTTGCGCCTGCACACCCTGGCGACTGGTCGCACCGGCGTGCGTCCATCGACCGCCCAGGCCTATGCCGCGATGCTCAATGCCGGCATCAGTCCGATCATCTTCGAGCACGGCTCACTCGGCTGCTCCGGTGATCTCGCGCCGCTGTCGCACATTGCGCTCGCGCTGATGGGCGAGGGCGATGTGCGCAACAGCGTCGGTGAGAAGGTGCCGGCTGCCGATGCGCTCGCAGACGCGGGACTGGAGCCGGTGCGCCTAGCCGAGAAGGAGGGCCTCGCCCTCATCAACGGCACCGACGGCATGCTCGGCA
>CAIWTL010000204.1 GCA_903915555.1 uncultured Micrococcales bacterium
AGGGTGGAGGGGGTAGGGTTCAGGGTTCAGAAGATGTGGTGCATGATGGAGGGAACGGGGTGCAGGGGCCGACACGATCAGGGCACGGGCACGGAGTGCGCTGGCTCCCCGTGGGTACCCAGCGGCGGACGACGATCTGGTGGCCGCTCCTACCAACGACCCACCTCATCCTGGCTGGCCAGGTGCTCGTGCCCCTCACTCACCTGCTCCAGCAAGCAGTGGACGACGCTCCCTGTTTCCTCCACGACCCGGACGGACGGCTCCACGACCTCGCTCTCGACCTCCCTGAGCCGATCCACCGTCTAACGGCGACCCCCGACGCCCTCGCCCAGGCTCGCCACGCCCAGTTCCACGCCCAGTTCCAGTGCGAGCGAGGGACGACACCTGCCCACCAGGTCATCGATCGACCATCCCTCTGCATCGTCGTCACTCCCACGCTATCGGTCTGGCCCGAGGTATCGCCGCTCCTGGCTTCGGAGCGCGGGGTGCAGGTCGTTGTCCTGCTCCTCGGAACGACGCCGCCGATCCTCCCTCTGCGCCCACTCTGCCATCGGCTCCCGGTCGTCGAACTCCCCCAGTCGCCCATCCTGCCTCTGCCAGACACCTTTCGCCCAGCCACCTTGCCTATCCCTCGCCCCGGCCAGGCCCTCGCCTGGATGCATGGTGGGAGCGCCTGGTGGCTCGGTCGTGCTCCCACGCAGCGTGATGTTTCTACCCGGGATGCCCAGGATACCCAGGATGCCCAGGATGCTCGTGTCCCGCGTGGGGGTACGACACCGGCAAGTACGAGCAGCCTATGACGACGTCGAGCGACCAGCGCCCACCCTCTCCTCCTCCGTCCCCGGCGCGCATTCCACCGCACGCCGTCCCCCCGCGCTGGCACGGCGACCCGAGCCAGCGCCCGCCGACGGACGCGGAGACGACGCGCCGCGACCAACGGGCGCGTGCGCTCGGGCGCGTGGCGGCCCTCGGCAGCGGCATTGCCCTCATCGCCCTGGTCATCGATCCCATGCCCGTGCTCCACGCGCTGCGTGCGACCACTGGCCCGCTAGCTCGCCCCGCGGCGAGCATCGGCCGGTGGATCCAGGGGAGCTACCCGCTGCTCCAGGTGACCCTCGCGCTGCTGCTCGGCCTCCTGCTCATCCACCTGCTCATCGGCCTGACCCTCGTGCTGATCCAGCACGCCCGCCGCCCCCGCCAGACGATGACCACGTTCGTCCTCGATATACCGCACCACCCGCCGACGGCTCTGGGCAGCAGCGTGGATCTCTTTGCGGGCATCGCGACGCTCCTCGCGGACGCCGGTACAGGAGGCGGATTGACCGGCACTGAGCCGACCCTCGTCGTGGCGCTCACGAACCAGACAGACGATCACCGCGTCCGCCTCCTGCTCCGTGGCTCGACGGCAACCCCTGCGGCACAGGCGTGCGTGCAGGCGGCCGCTTCCCTCGTGAGTGGGCTCATGCCCCACGTGACCGTGCGCCCGGCTGATCCCGTGTTCCAGGCGCACCTGACGAGCCGTCAGGCCACCACGCCCACCAGGGTGGTAGGCACGGCTGACGTTGTCCTGCACCGTCACCCCTGCTACCCGCTCAAGGATCTGGCGATGTTCGTGGGGAGCGACCCGCTCGGCCCCCTGGCCGCTGCTCTTGAGCGGGGTGACGGGGTGGAATCGACGAGCATCGACCTGATCCTGCGTGGGCTCCCTACCCGGGGTGACTGGCGTGCCCCCCTGCGGGAGCGGATTGCGATGATCGAGGGGAGCGTCAATCCGGAGGATCGCGGGGCCTACGAGGCGCTGCTGCGTAAAGTGGCACACGGCGGGATCGATGTCGTCGTACGCTGCACCGTAGTGGCTACGCACCGTGCGGCGGCCCTCCGTCAACTTCGTTGTATGCAGCACGCGCTCCGCACGTTCACCCAACCAGTCGGGAGTACCCGGCAGGCGCTCCACCCGTCTGGGGCGTGGTTTCCCCACCGTCACGCGGGGTTCACGATCACCCCCCTGACCCCGGTGACCATGGGGGATGTGCCACTACCAGCCTGGGGTCGGACGGGCATCACCGCTGCGACGACCGGCGCACTCCTTGGCGGGCTCCTCGCCTGGCCCCTGACGGCGTTCGTCCTACCCATCCTGCGACAGGCTCTCG
>CAIWTL010000205.1 GCA_903915555.1 uncultured Micrococcales bacterium
TCGAGGGCGCTGGTCTCGTTGTCGTCCCACGCGACGAGGGAGTGCGGACCCACCACATGCCCCTCCGCGGTGACCGCGAGGCTCGCTCCGGCGGCCACGGCCTGGGCGGCGGCCGGCACCGAGTCGGCTCGCACGACTCCAGCGAGGACCCGACGAAGGGCACCTACGACCGCAGGGTCCCCGGTGATGACCTCACCGAGACCGCCGGGTGGTGTGCCGTCGCCTCCCGGTGACCCGGTCACGATGAACCGCGGTACGACGGACAATCGAGAGAGCACGGCCAACGCATCCTCGTGATCCGCGACGACCACACCGTCGGACAGTTCGCCGAGCGCGGCGGTGACCGCCGTCTCCCAGCCCGGAGCGACGTGCACGAGGTCCCGCACGAGCCCCAGCACCGCGGGGTCGTCGGTGACACCCTCCGGCAACCCGGAGCGCGCCCGGACGGCGGACCTCAGCGCCTCGACACGTGCTGTCACGGTGGCCCGTTCCTGGGCGGCGGCCGCTTCCTGGGACACGAGGGCGTCGAGCTCGCCCGACGCGGCCTCCGTGGCCTCTCGACATTCCTCGTACCTCGAGTCGAGATCGACCTCGCCGTCGTCGAGCCCCGAGACCTCCCGTTCGAGGTCGGCGAAGCGGCGCGAGGCCTCATCGCCGCGCTCACGCGCCGACGCCAAGGCCTCCAGCAGACGGTCGATCTCCCCCTGTCGGGCATCGACCCGGCTCCGCGCGGCCCCGGCGGTGCCCTGCAGCCGCGCCAGTCGCTCCCGGCGCTCCGCGGCCGACCGGTTCTCCGACTCGACGCGCTTCTCCTCGGCGGCCAACTCCGCCTCGGCCGCTGCACGCGATGCTGACGACTCGCCCAGCTGGCGCGTCCGGTCCCGGTTCTCGGCGGTCAGATCGGCCAGTTCCTGCTGCAGCCGATGTGCCTCTGCATCCAGTTGGGCAGGGTCGACCGTGGAGCGGCCGACGGCGTCGGCGGTCTCGGTCAGATTGCGGCTGCGCTCCCGCGCGACGGACGCGACCGCGCGGAACCTCTCGGCCAGTCCGGACAGGCGGAACCACACATCCTGCTGGGCCGACAGTGCGGGGACGATCTGCTCGATCTCGGCCTGTGCCTGTGCCTCCCGGGACTGCGCGGCCAGGAGGCGCGCCTCCGTGTCACGACGCTGCTCACGCAGCGCCGTCTCGTCCGCCTGCTCCTGTGCCAGCGCCTCGGTGATGGCCGTGAGGTCGTCGGCGAGCAGGCGCAGCCGCGCGTCGCGCACGTCGGACTGGATCACCGCCGCACGGCGAGCCACCTCGGCTTGCCGGCCGAGCGGCTTCAGCTGCCGACGCAACTCGGCGGTGAGGTCGGTCAAGCGGCTCATCTTCTCGGTCAGTCCGTCGAGTTTGCGCAGCGCCTTCTCCTTGCGCTTGCGGTGCTTGAGGACGCCCGCCGCCTCCTCGATGAACCCTCGCCGGTCGTCGGCGGTCGCATGCAGGATCGAGTCGAGCTGGCCCTGTCCCACGATGACGTGCATCTCCCGGCCGATGCCCGAGTCGGACAGCAGCTCCTGCACGTCGAGCAGGCGGCACGGCGTGCCGTTGATGGCGTACTCCGAACCGCCCGAGCGGAACATGATCCGCGAGATCGTCACCTCGGTGTAGTCGATGGGCAGCGCCCCGTCGGTGTTGTCGATGGTGAGGGCCACCTCGGCGCGACCCAGGGGGGCTCGGTTGGAGGTGCCGGCGAAGATGACGTCCTCCATCTTGCCGCCGCGCAGGCTCTTGGCCCCCTGCTCGCCCATGACCCACGACAAGGCATCGACGACGTTGGATTTCCCCGAGCCGTTGGGCCCGACGACACACGTCACCCCAGGCTCGAACGACAGCGTGGTCGGTGAGGCGAAGGACTTGAAGCCCTTCAGTGTGAGGCTCTTGAGATGCACGCGATCTCCCTGCGGCGCCCGGAACGGTGACGATGCAGGCTAACCCGCGACATGTTCCCTGCCGCGCAACGGCGCGCGGGAGGACGAGCGGGGAGCGACTGCGGGTCAGCGGACCGACGTCAACAGGTCGTCGTCGAGAGTTGAGTCCAGGGTGAGGTCCAGGGAACGCTCGAGTTCGAGCCGCTCGACGAGGGCCTCGAGATCGGCGACCCTCCGACGAAGCGTGGCGATCTCAGCCACCAGTCGCCGGTCGGTGACCGCCATGTGGCCGTACAACGCCTTCGCCATGAGCCCTACCCCTCACCTTTCGCACGCGGGCGGACGCCCGACATAGACCCCTCATGTTCCCGGACCGCGGCCGCGGGAAACCCACGCAGTCAGTGTGCCATCCCCTCGTGGCCCACCGGGACGGTTCGGCCCGGAGCCGCCCTGGCCGCGCGCGCCCCGGTGGCGGGGGTCA
>CAIWTL010000206.1 GCA_903915555.1 uncultured Micrococcales bacterium
CCGGTCGACCCCGTACGCAGCCGCCCCATCGTACCCGCCAGCCCGGGCCCCGGCCGTCTACGTCGCAGGGCCCGCGCCCGGATCCGCCGAGACCTCGCGGATCCGAACCGAGCACGTGAACAGGGGATGGCCGGTGGGGTAATGACGGGCGATGCCGCAGCGGCGGGCGACTGAACAACCGGGCCGGACGTCATCGGTGAGGTGGGTGGAGGGGCGCCCGACGCGTACATTCGCGGTGTGGCCCGAACACGCGCCGAGCCGGATGGCCGGGACGACACCGTCCAGGTCGCCCGCCCGACCCCGCTGGCACCGGATCTGATCGCGACTCTGCGGGCCCTCCCCGGGCTCAATCTCGTCGTCGATGCCGAAGGTTCGGTCGTCCAGGCCTCGACGGACCTGTCCGATCTCCGCCTCGTCCGGCGCAACCGGCTGGCTGCCGACGATCTGCAGCGCTGCGTCTCCCTGGTGTTGTCGCGCGGCCAGAACGTCATTCGCGAGTTCACCTGGCGACGGCCCCCGGCACGACGAATCGCCATCGACCTGCGGGTCCAGGGGGTTCCCCTTTCCGAGGACCGCGTCCTACTGCTCATCACCGACATGACGGAGGAGCGACGTCTGGCGGACGTGCGACGCGACTTCATCGCGAATGTGAGCCATGAGTTGAAGACACCGGTCGGGGCCATGAGCCTGCTTGCCGAGGCGCTCGCGGCCGCACGGGACGACCCGGACGCGGTCGAGCATTTCACCGATCGGATGCAGAGCGAGGCAGCGCGGCTGACGCAGCTGATCAGTGACGTCATCAACCTGTCCCGTGTGCAGGGTGATGACCCGATGTCCCACGCGGAGGTCGTCGACATCGACCATCTCGTGGCGGACGCGAGCGACTACGTGCGCGGCGCCGCCGAGGCCAAGGGCATCGAGATCATGGGTGGGGGCGACGCCGGACTCCAGGTCTCGGGGGATCCCGCGCAGTTGGAGGCCGCACTGCGCAACGTGATGGCCAACGCCGTCGCCTACAGCGAGCCAGGGACCCGCGTGGCGGTCGCGGTCAGGTCCTCGCCGGATTTGGTGGAGATCGACGTCAAGGATCAGGGCATCGGGATCCCCGGGGTCGAGCAGGACCGCATCTTCGAGCGGTTCTACCGTGTGGACGAGGCCCGGTCGCGCGTGACGGGAGGAACCGGGCTCGGTCTGTCGATCGTCCGGAACGTGTGCCGCAACCACGGTGGCGACTGCCTGGTGTGGTCCGCCGAGGGCGAGGGATCCACGTTCACCCTGCAACTTCCCCGGCTGTTGTCGCAGCCGGCACCCCCGGAAACGCCGATCGAGGAGAGACAGTGACACGGGTACTCGTGGTCGAGGACGAGGAGTCGTTCCGCGACGCCCTCGGTTTCATGCTCCGCAAGGAGGGGTACGACGTCGCCGTCGTGGCGGACGGCCCCTCGGCCGTGGACCACTTCGACCGGCACGGCGCCGACCTCATCCTCCTGGACCTCATGCTGCCCGGTCTGTCGGGGACCGACGTGTGCCGCACCATTCGCCAGCGGTCGCGGGTACCCATCATCATGGTGACGGCCAAGGACACCGAGATCGACAAGGTCGTCGGGCTCGAACTCGGCGCGGACGACTACGTCACCAAGCCGTTCAGCTCCCGGGAACTGACCGCCCGCATCAAGGCCGTCCTGCGACGGGGCCCGGATGCCGAGGAGCCGGCCTCCGCGGTCATCGAGGCGGGACCGGTCCGGATGGACGTCGACCGTCACGTGGTCAGCGTGCGCGGGGAGGACGTCGCGTTGCCCCTCAAGGAGTTCGACCTGTTGGAACTGTTGATGCGCCACGCGGGACGGGTGCTGACCCGCGGCCAACTGATCGACCGGGTGTGGGGGTCGGACTACGTGGGCGACACCAAGACCCTCGACGTCCACATCAAGCGCCTGCGCGGGAAGATCGAACTGGACCCCGCGCACCCGCAACACCTGCTGACGGTGCGCGGCCTGGGCTACAAGTACGAGGCCTGACCCGGTCTCACGGGGAGGCCATGGGCTCCGGTGTGGTCTCAGGCAGCGGGGCGGCAGTGCCCTCCGCGCCTGCTCCCGCACCTTCACCGGCAGGTGCAGCGCCGTGCACCTCGTCGTTGACCTTCAGCGGGATGGGGGTGGTGCCCTCGGGCGCCGCCTCGGCGTAGAACCCGGACGGCGGCACCACGAGCGCGGTGAACCGCTGCTCGGCGGCAGTCCGGAACGTCATCACCACGTCGACGTAGGTGCCGGTCTTGGCTTCGAACGCCAAGAAGTTCGCGGACGCCGCAGGCTCGGTGGTCGTACCGGTCTTGCCGTTCTGGATGGAGACGGACTTCAGTGGCAGCACCTCTATGGGGTTCGGCGAGATCTTCGCTCGGACTCCGGCCGCCGTGATCGACAGGACCTCGTCGGGCTGTCGCGTGGGGTTGAAGACGGTCGCCAGGAACGCCGCCTTTCCGCTTCCCGGATCTCCCGCGACGATGGTTGCGGAGTCGATCGTGATGTCCTCGGCATCGACCTGCGTGCCGTCCCCGGACGCCGACTGGACAGTCGTGGCCGCGTTGAATCCCGACCAGCATCCCGACAGGCCCGGCACCATCAGGACCGCGATGCCCAGCGCCACCACACGTCGCTTCACGAAAGCCTCCTCGACATCATGCGGCCACAGCCTAGCGGGGGTATCGGGGCCTGGCGCGGACAACCGTGCGCAGGACCCGGACAGCAGTCCATGCAGCGTGGTGCACCACGCTCGTGACAGGCGTCGGGGGGTGGGGTGGCCGCGGTTCCGCGCGGGGCTTGGCCCACGTGCCGCGTGTTACCCTTGAGGTCCGGAAAGGGGCCACATCACATGACGTTCAAGGTCGGCGACACGGTCGTTTACCCCCATCACGGGGCTGCTCTGATCGACGCCATCGAACGCAAGGCGGACAAGGAGATCCTCGTCCTTCGCGTGCAGCAGGGTGATCTCATCGTCCGTGTCCCCGCCGAGAACGTCGATCTGGTGGGCGTGCGTGACGTCGTCAGTTCCGAGGGCCTGGATCGCGTCTTCGAGGTACTGCGTCAGCCCTACGTCGAGGAGCCCACGAACTGGTCCCGCCGCTACAAGGCGAACCTCGAGAAACTCGCCTCCGGCGATGTCGTCAAGGTCGCCGAGGTCATCCGTGACCTGTGGCGCCGGGAGAGAGACCGCGGACTGTCGGCCGGCGAGAAGCGCATGCTGTCGAAGGCCCGTTCCGTGTTGATCAGCGAGCTCGCCCTCGCAGAGAACACCAACGAGGACAAGGCCGAGGCCCTCCTCGATGAGGTCCTCGCTTCCTGATAGGCATCCGGCCGATCCCCTACAGGGGTCACAATGGTTCCCGTGCCCCGTAACCGCTCCAACCTCGTGGTGGAGATTCTGCGCGTCCTCGTCGTGATCTTCGGCGCCGCGGTCGGGTTGCAGGTGGCCGAGAACATCACCACGTCGACCCAGCCGGTCCTCGGCGTGCTCACCGCGCCGATGGTGGGGGTCATCGTCGGAGCCGGTCTGGGCTACTCGTTGGGTGGTGTCCTGTCGCGCCGGCTGGTCGGCGCGCTCGACCGGGGCGAGCAGGCACTCGGGGGGATCACACCGGAGGAGCTGGTGTCGGGCGCCATGGGTGCGCTCCTCGCCGCCGCCCTCGTCGCCATCGTCACCTGGCCCGTCTTCCTCATCACCACCCCGCTGATCGCCACGTCCATCTTCGCGTTCGTCGTGATCGTGGCCGGCGCCTTCGGCTTCACCGTGGCGCAGCGTCGGCGGTCCGCCGTTCTCGCTGTCGCGTCGAGGGCCGGCGTCGCCGTGGCATCGGGGCCCGGAAAGGGCAGCCTCATCGACTCGTCGGTGGCTATCGACGGACGTGTCCTGGAGGTGGCTCGCGCCGGGTTCCTCCCCGGACCCGTGTACGTCGCCCAGCCGGTGCTCGACGAACTGCAGGGCCTGGCGGATGCTTCCGACGAACGTCGCCGGACGAAGGGGCGGCGCGGTCTGTCGACGTTGGATGAGTTGCGTCACCGCCACGGGGCATCCGTCAGCGTGCTCGATGACGAGGTCCCCGGGGTGGCGGATGTCGACGCCAAGCTCGTGGCCATCGCCCGGCAGCGCGGATTGGCGCTGCTCACCAACGACTCGGCCCTGGCCAAGGTGGCGGCGATCTCCGGGATTCCTGTGCAGAACCTGCACGCCCTGTCCATCGCCTTGCGCCCGCCGATCTCGGTCGGGGACAGCACCCAGGTCTCCCTGGTGCGGGAGGGGAAGGAGTCCGGCCAGGCCGTGGGCTTCCTCGACGACGGCACCATGATCGTCGTCGAGTCGGCCACCGATGCGATCGGCACGACGGTTCCGGTGGACGTGACGAGTGTGCTGACGACCTCCAACGGCCGGATGGCGTTCGCGCGCCGCCAGGAGAGCCCATGACGGGCTACGCCTGTGTGGTGACCGCGGCCGGTCGCGGCGAACGTCTCGGCGCCGAGATGCCCAAGGCCCTCGTGCCCATCGGGGGCCGGGCGATGCTCATCCATGCCGTCTCATTGATGCGGGCCCGGCCGCGGATCTCGGGCATCGTCGTGGCGGCTCCTGTGGGCGAGACCGAGAACGTCCGCGCCCTGTTCGCGGACTTCGCGGACGTCACGGTCGTCACGGGCGGCGAGTCCCGGACCGACTCCGTGCGCGCGGCGGTGGCCGTCGTCCCGGACGATGTGGCGGGCATCCTCGTCCACGACGCCGCCAGACCGTTCGTGCCGGCGCATGTCGTCGACACCGTCATCGACGCCATCGAGGACGGCGCCGACGGCGCTGTGCCGGGGATCCCCGTGATCGACACCATCAAGGAGGTGGGTCCCGACGACGTCATCGTGGCGACTCCTCGCCGGGCGAGCCTGCGTGCCGTGCAGACCCCCCAGGGATTCCGCGCCGACGTGCTGCGTGCCGCCCTCGCGTTGCCCGACGCCGATGCGACCGATGATGCACAGCTCGTGGAGCGCGTCGGGGGGAAGGTCCGGGTCGTCCCCGGACACCCCGACGCCTTCAAGGTCACCACTCCCGACGACGTCGCCCGGGCAGAGGCACTGCTGACGGAGAGGATCGCGCATGCTGACTGATCTGCGGGTCGGGACCGGTGTCGACGTCCACCGACTCGACGATGCACGGCCGTTGTGGTTGGCCGGGCTGTTGTGGCCCGGCGAACCGGGTCTGAGCGGCCACAGCGACGCTGATGTCGCCTGCCATGCGGCCTGTGACGCGATGCTGTCCGCGTGCGGTATGGGTGATCTCGGCTCCCAGTTCGGCACATCCGATCCCGAATGGGAGGGGGCCTCCGGACAGCGCCTGCTGGCCGAGACCGCGCGCCGGATCCGCGGTGCGGGGCATTCCCCGCAGAACATCGCGGTCCAGATCATCGGGAACCGACCCCGGCTGTCCACCCGACGCGAGGAGGCCGACGCGGTGATGTCCGCGGCGGCAGGCTGCCACGTCAGTGTCAGCGCCACGACCACCGACGGACTCGGCCTCACGGGACGCGGGGAGGGCGTGGCGGCCATCGCCACCGCACTCGTGGCGATCAGGTCGTCCACCGGTCTGTGAGCCGATCGGTAACCTTGGCGGGTGACCCTGCGCATCCATGACACCGCGACCCGCTCCTTGCGTGATTTCACACCGCTGCGGGAAGGCGAGGTCTCGATCTACCTGTGCGGTGCGACGGTGCAGTCCGACCCCCACATCGGTCACATGCGGTCGTCCCTGTCGTTCGACATCCTGCGGCGCTGGCTCACGTTCAGCGGCTATGAGGTGACTTTCGTCCGCAACGTCACCGACATCGACGACAAGATCCTCGTCAAGTCCGCCGAGGCGGGTATCCCCTGGTGGGCCTGGGCCTACCACCACGAGCGGGTCTTCGACGACGCCTACCGGTCGCTGGGCATGTTGGATCCCACCTACTCGCCCCGGGCGACGGGTCATGTACCGGAGATGATCCTGCTCATGGAACGCCTCGTGGCCGCCGGTCACGCCTACGCCACCGATTCCGGGGACGTCTACTTCGACGTCCGCTCGTTCCCCGAGTACGGCAGCCTGAGCCGGCAGCGCCTCGACGACATGCAGCCGGCCGGCGACTCCGCGGCCGACGCCAAGCGGGATCCACGTGACTTCGCCCTCTGGAAACACTCTCCGGAGGGCGGCCCGTCCTGGCAGACGCCGTGGGGACCGGGCCGTCCGGGGTGGCACCTCGAATGCTCGGCGATGGCCGCGAAGTACTGTGGGCCGGAGTTCGACATCCACGGCGGTGGGATCGACCTCATGTTCCCCCACCACGAGAACGAGGTCGCCCAGTCCCGGGCCGCGGGCGACGGGTTCGCCCGCTACTGGATGCACAACGGGTGGGTCACGACGGCCGGCGAGAAGATGAGCAAGTCACTCGGCAACTCCCTGCTCGTGTCGGAACTCGTCCGCCAGGTCCGACCGGTGGAACTGCGCTACTACCTCGGGTCGGCGCACTACCGCTCGATGCAGGAATTCTCGCTGGAGTCGCTCCAGGAGGCGGCTGCGGGGTTCCGGCGCATCGAGTCCTTCGTCCGACGGGCGGCCGACCGCGTCGGACCCGGCGACCCCGCCGAACGGGTCCCCGACGGATTCGCCGCCGCCATGGACGATGACCTCGGTGTCCCCGCAGCGCTCGCCGTCCTGCACGAGTCGGTGTCCCGCGGCAACGACGCCCTGACCGCCGGCGACGACGCCCTGGTCGCCGAACGGCTCTCCGAGGTCCGCAGGATGGCCGACATCGTGGGCTTCGACCCCCTCTCCCCCACTTGGCGGTCCGCGGCCGACGACAGATCGGAACAGGCTCTCGACGAGCTGATCCGAGGCCTGCTGGATCAGCGGTCCCGGGCACGGGATGAACGGGACTACGCGACGGCCGACGCCGTTCGCGAGCGCTTGACGGCCGCCGGTCTGGCGATCGAGGACGGCCCGGACGGTTCGTCCTGGTCATGGGCGAGAGGCTGAGGACATGGCCGGGAACTCACAGCGGAAGGGCGCCATCCGGGGCAGCTCGTCCAAGAAGGGGCAGACCGTCGGATCGGGTGGTCAGCGGCGTCGGGGGTTGGAGGGGAAGGGCCCCACGCCCCGCGCGCAGGACCGCCCCGGCCACCCGGCTGCCCGCCGAGCCCGGCGCGCCGCCCGGCGCGACAGCGGGCCCCGACGCGAGGTGATCCTGGGACGCAACGCGGTGGATGAGGCGCTGGCCGCCGGAGTGCCGGCCGTGGAACTCGCTGTCGGTGACTTCCTGACCGAGGACGCCCGCTCGACGAGAGCGCGGGCCGCTGCCCAGGCAACCGGGGTTCCGGTGGTGGTCCGCAGCAAACCCGAGATGGACCAACTGGGTGATGGGTTGCCACATCAGGGGATCGCCCTGGTCGTCGCACCGTTCCGGTATGCCGACCTGCACGACGTGATCGCCGCTGCTGCGGGCCAGTCGGCCCCGGGGCTCGTAGTGGCTCTCGACCACATCCAGGACAGCCGGAATCTGGGGGCCATCGCCCGGTCCGCCGCCGCGTTCGGGGGCTCGGGCATCGTGCTGCCCAACCGGCGATCCGCGGCCGTCACCGCATCGGCGTGGCGATCGTCGGCCGGTGCACTGTCCCGCGTCCCGGTCGCCCGCGTGGCCAACATCTCCCGATCCCTCGCGTCGCTCCAGAAGGCAGGCTTCGCGGTGGTCGGCCTGGCGACCGGCGGGGGCACCCCGCTACCCGCCGTACCGGTCGCGACATGGGAGCAGCCGGTGGTCGTGGTGGTCGGCAACGAGG
>CAIWTL010000207.1 GCA_903915555.1 uncultured Micrococcales bacterium
GCCCAGGCGATCATGGCGCCCCAGCCGTGCCCGACCATCACCGCGTGGGACTCCCCCAGGGAGCGCACCACACCCGCCGCGTCCGCCGACAGGGTGTGGGGGTCGTAGCCGTGGGGGGTGTGGTCCGAGCCCCCGTAGCCGCGCAGATCCATGGCGACGGCGCGGTAGCCGGCATCGGCCAGGACGGGCAGCAGGCGGTGCCACGCCCACCAGTACTCCGGGAATCCGTGCATCAGCAACACGAGTGGGCCCTCGCCCATCTGAGCTGTGTGGAAACGGGCACCGTTGGCGGCGACGTCGCGGTGCTCCCAGGGGCCCTCGACCCAGATCGCTTCCTGGGGGGTGACCGTCACGGTCACTGAGCGGCGTTGCGGACGTCCCCCGCACGAGCGGCCACGGCGTCCGAGGCCCGCGGGGCGGGAAGTTTCTCGGGCTCCTTGCCGGACAGCATCTGCGTCGTGCGCTGCCATTCGACCTTGGCGCCATCGATCCCCTGGATCTCCTTGGCGTTCTTCTTGCCGACGATCCCGAGGATGGCCGCGACGATCAGCAGCACGAGGGTCACGATGCCGAAGCCCGCCCACACGGGCAGCCCCAGCGCGACGAGGATGTAGGCGATCGTGACGAGCAGGAAGATCGCCCCGATGCCACCGACGGCCGCAGCGCCGATGAACATCCCCGCGGTCTTCCCGACCCCCTTCTGGGTCTGCTGGATCTCGGTGCGCAGGAGTTCCGACTGCGCCTTCATGAGCTGCTGAGTGTCGGCGGTGACCGACTTGACCAACTCGCGGATGGTGGGTTGGTTACTGCTGTTGCTCACGATCGCTCCTGTCTGTCGCGGCTCAAGACTAGTGCGCCGCGGCCCGCCGGTCGCGCCCCCGGTCACCGGCCCGGGGGTTCGCCGGACCCCGGCCGGTCATTTTGGTAGACGTCGGGGACGCCATCGCCGTCATCGTCGCGGTCCTCCAGTTCTCGCAGTTGTCCGTAATAGCGGTTACGCCCGAGCAGGACGAAGGAGGCGATGACAGCCGAGATGACGGAGGCGATCAACACCGACAGCTTGGCGCTGTTGAGCAGCGAGGAGTCGTCCGGGAAGGCCAGTTCCGAGATCAGCAGGGAGACGGTGAACCCGATCCCGGCGAGCAGCCCGACCGCGAGGATGTCCCGCCACCGGATGGACTCGCTCAACGACGCCCTCGTGAACCGCGCCGTCAGCCACGCCGTCCCGATGACCCCGACGGGTTTGCCGAGGACGAGTCCGAGGATCACACCGACGGCGACGGGGGAGGTGAGAGTGCCGGCGATGTCCGTCCCCCGCAGGTCGACGCCGGCGGCGAAGAACGCGAAGACGGGCACTGCGAAACCGGCGCTGATGGGTCGGACCACGTGTTCCGCCCGCTCCCCGGGGGATTCCGCCTCACCCGGATCACGCTTGACCCGCGTGAGCAGTCCCACCGCCACCCCCGCGACCGTGGCGTGGACCCCGCTGGCGTGCATGAACACCCAGGCGGCCAGCGCGATGGCGAGGTAGAGCGGCCACCCCTTGACCCGTCGCCACTGCAGGATCCCGTAGAGCGCGATGAGACCGACGGAGATGGCGAATGACGCCGGGTCGAACCCTTTCGAGTAGAAGACCGCGATGACCAGGATCGCCCCGAGGTCGTCGACAACCGCGAGCGACAACAGGAAAGCGCGCAGTGCCAGGGGAAGTGATCGGCCCACGACAGCGAGGACCGCCAGCGCGAACGCGATATCGGTGGCCATGGGGATGCCCCAACCCCCGGGTTGGCCATCCGCCATCGTCACGTTCACGACGGCGTAGATGACAGCGGGGACGA
>CAIWTL010000208.1 GCA_903915555.1 uncultured Micrococcales bacterium
GGCATTCGGATGATCCTCGAGACGGTGCTCTTTACGGCCCTGCCAACCTCACGGAAGGGCTCGGACCTCTACGCGTCAGTGCTCATCTCTCCGCAGCTGAAAGGCGAAGAGGGCAGCGGCAAGCGGCTGCCGCTATCGAAGTACCCCGACTTCCGCGAGGGTGTCTGGGCTGCGACGGTGGCGGCAATGCAATGGAACCTCGTGGTGCGCTGGAGTCGCGACGACTCACAAGAAGACATCCTCGAGGCTGAGCGCATCTCGCCCGACCCCGAGCGCGCGCTCTTTGCGCTCATGTTCCCCAACGACATGCCAGTCGACCCGTTCCGCTTCCGTAATCCGGCGGACGCCAAGGTCCTCACCTACCCGGCCTTGCGGCTCGACAGCGACCTTGCGGACCTCCAGGCGACGATTGCCCGCCAGTCGCCGGAGGTTCGGCCCGCGAATGACTGGCTGGTTACCCGCAAGGGAACCTACACGCGAGCTCCTCTCGACGGGTTCGTTCTTTCTCCCGAGCGCCGCCAGCAAATCAGCACGACGATTGACCAGATGCTGCAATCGGACGGCATTCTCAGCACGCCCGATGCTGATGGCCCAGAGGGCACGGCCCTCTCCGTGGCCATGCTGCTGCGGCTTCTCCAGCCCAGTAACCGCGCGGGCACGCTGCAGGCCCCCTCATGGCCCGAACTCGACTTCCACCAAGTCGTCTCGCTGCTGCAGTCGCACCCCAACCTGCTCCGTCGCCTGGGTCTGCTCGTCGACCTGCGCATCTCTGCAGGCGGCCTTCGACGCGACGCAGGGAACCCGCGCGTCTACCCGATGTCCGACTGGCCGCCGCCGTACGACCCCGACAAGGCCGGGGTCGATATCACCACCGCGTTCCCGCGTGTGAGCACCACATTGTCGGCCACATACTTCCGTCCAAAGCCGCGCACCGCTGCGTTGAAGGATGATGGCTATGTCGATCTCACGTCCGCCCGTGCGATCACGAGCACCCTCGAGAGCGAGGTGATCGCTACCGAGGCTGAGGCCACGGGGATCGCTCGCATGTTTACCAAGGAATTGGAGACTTTCGGCACCCCTGAGCGCAGCGGTATCCCGGCCCGACACTCAGCGGGCGTGGAGATCGTCCGGCCCGATGAGCCGACAACGTGGCAAGCGCGCATGATCGCGTCAAACAAGTTCGGCGATGCTCTTGCCCTAGGCGACGACATCCTCGTCGACGCGGAGGACGTCCTCATGGGCTATCGCGTCGACATTCGAAAGTCGGGCGAGCGCAATTGGCGCAGTCTGCACCGACGCCATGGCGTCCTTACCCCGTACGCCGGCAAGGAGGCCCAGCGGTCAGTCGACCTCGGCGACGACGAGGGCTGGTCGGAGGTCGGTGCCAGCAGCAATCCCGAGGACGTCGTCGACGGCATGCCCACCGTCTTGCGACTGCGAGAAACGCTGGCCCTGTGGTCGGGCTGGAGCCTGTCGCTTCCGAGCCCGGACCGTTCGCTCGATGCCGAAGACCGCACGTCAGGACCCACCACAGCGGCCGAGGGCGGCGATCTGATCGCCAGCATGCACGGCACGATCGACTACTCGGCCCCCGCGGGGGGCGCCCTCCTGCCCCCGCTGCGGTTCTCCACGACGCAGTACCAGGCCCGGCTCCGCTGGGTCGACCTCGGCGGCAATTCCCTCGGCCCCGACGCTGCCGGCGGCTCGATCCTCACGTTCCCCTACCTGCGCCACGACCCCATCCCGTCACCCGCACTGCACATGAACGCACAGCCGGTGTGGTCGGAGACGGTTGACGTCATGGTGCTGCGCACGGGCAATGAGGCACGGACCAATCGGCGCACGTCCCAGCGATGGATCGCGCCGCCGAAGTCGGCCGCCTCCTTCTGCCTTCTTCACGGCGTCTTCGACGATGCCCAGGGTCGCCCGCGGGCCGACGCGTACGCCACCATCGCTGATCGCGAGAGCGCTGAGCTGCCCGAGGGCGCGATCGCGAATGACCCGGGCGCCGTTCCCTACCTACCTGACCCCCTGGCGCGCGGCCTCTTTGTGCGCGGCATCCCGCGGCGCGGGGCGGCGTACACCGCGGAGGAGTCGGTGGCCTACCGCGGCACTTGGCCGCGCGTCGAGGTTGCCAGCATCATCGCTGACGGCACTCGACCCAACGGTGCGACCATCGCCGGTGACCGCATCACCGTCGGCCTCGAACCCGGGCGCGTGGCGCACCTGCGCCTGTCGCATTCGATGAGCGCACAGGACCTCCAGCTCATGGACTTGTGGAAGCGGATTGCCTCCTTCGGCAATGCCGCGCGAGCGCGCCAGGGGGCGTACTGGCTGCTCACGCCCGATCGTGTCCTCGTCGTCGTGCACGCCGTTCAGCGACCTGTCGCGGCACCGGCTTTTGTCACCACGCCTCCGGCCCGGGCCTGGAAGGCGCTGCGCGAGGCCGGCGAGACTTCGGTGATCCTGAGCGGGCGACTGACCGTCGACCAGCCGTCGACCGAGTCCGTCGACATCATGGGTAAGCGCACGTACGCCGTGGACGAGGGCCCCGGAACCGCGGCACCGAGGGTCATCGTCGGAGCCGATATGGGCGTTATCGGCAGCGACGGTATCGCCGATCCAGCCCCCGGCGGTGGCGAAGCGGAGATTCCGCTGAGCGTGCGTGCAGCATTCGCTGATACGCGACGACAGCAGGTTGTGCTGACAGCGGAGGCCAAGTCTCGCTTTGCTGAGTACTTCAGAACCTCGACGTCGGTCTCCGCCAGCGCCAGTCCCTTCCAGATCAACGGCGGGGGCCCCCATCGTCGAGGGCAGCGTACGGGTGGGCTACACGACCTTCGATGACATGTTCCAGCCGGTCAGCCACACGGCACAGGAGACGGCCTACACGGTTGATGCTGACCGAGGAGTCGTCACGCTGAACCCCAACGCCCCGGCAGAGGACCGCATCCCCAACGAGGCCCTTCTCAGCATCTCGTTTATTCCCGGACCCATCACCAAGGTGAGCACGGACGCTTCTGTGCCGGTGAAGCAGCGACAGGCTGGCGTCACGGTGCCGAGCAGCGCTCGCCCTCTGGTACCGCAAGCGGAATGGATCCTTCCCGCCTTTCGCTGGGAGGGCCCCTCGGGAGCTAATCGCACGAGTGTCCGTCGTGGTGGTGCCCTGCGTGTCTATCTCGCGCGGCCGTGGTTCACCTCGGGAGTGGGCGAGGAGTTGGCCGTCGTGCTGCGTCCCAGTGGTGCGAATGACGACACGGCCCGCGATGCGCTAGTCACCCAGTGGGGCCAGGATCCCATCACCACCGGCGGGGCGCTCCCATCGGCGAACTATCCGCGGTCTGACCGATTCGACTCGAACGGCGTGGCCCGAGGCGTGCGCCTGGCCGAAATGAATGCCACCGTCGATGTGGTGCGCTATCCCCTCGGCGCCTACAACGCTCGCGGTGAAGTCAGCGGCTATGACGCGGACCGCGACATGTGGTTTGTTGACATCGCCATCGACCACGGTGACGCCTACCGCCCCTTCGTGCGACTTGCCCTGGCGCGCTATCAGCCGTCCAGTGTGGACGACCTGCAGCTGTCACCAGTCGCACTTGTCGACGTGGTGCAGTTGGAGCCAGACCGCACGGCCAGTGTGGCGATCAGCAGTGGGGCGAAGCCCACGGCCAGCATCACCCTCACCGGTCGCTCCTACGCCACCAACGAGCTCGGTGCCGGTCCTGGCCTCGCCGTGGCCATCCTGGAGAGGTATGACGGACCCACCGGTCCGAAGTCGAATCCGGCCCTGTCGGCGGCCTGGACGCAGTTACAGACGGCGGAGCTCCGCGGCAGCGTCAACGCCAGTGGAGCAGCGACCTGGCAAGGGCGCCTGTTCGTCCCCGTGCAGCGGCCGACTGGCCGCTACCGCATCGTGCTTGAGCAGTACGAGCTCATTCGCACGGATGGCGACGCGCGTCCGTGGGAGGACGTACCTCCCGCTCAACGCGCTGCCACCACGGGCCAGCGGCTCGTTCACCAGGACATCATCGGGATCTGAGGTTGAGCATGCGACTTATAGGTGCTGGTGCGTGGACGACGGTTGTGGCCGTTGCGGCGATGGCGTTGGGGGCAAGTTCGCTCGTCGTACCCGCAGAGGCTCGCGAGCTGCCCCCGGCGGCCTCCCCGGAGGCCCGTGAGCGCCCCACCGTCACTCCCCGGATCGTGAACGGCCGAACGCCGCGCGCTGGAGAGATTTCTGCCTTCGTCCTCATCGACGCGAACGGACAGTGCGGCGGAACCCTTGTCGACTTGACGCACATCGTGACAGCCGCTCATTGCTTGATAAATAGCAATGGCCAGCCCGATGTCGCCGCAAGCAACATCTCGACGTATTGGTCGAGTACGGGGGGACCAGTCACCAACTGGACTAGCAACGTGAAGTCCTTCGTGGCGCATCCTCACTACGATCCCGTGACTTCGGAAAACGATGTGGCTGTTCTCACGCTCGAGAGACCGATCCACGGTGCTACGCCGATGCCTGTCGCTGATCTCGAAACCTCGGACGATCTGCTAGATGCAGGTGAGCCGGTCACGGTCGTCGGATATGGGCATACCTCCTGGGGTGGAAGCGTGTCGACGACGATGCTCGTGGCTGATCTCACCGTGGTTCCCGATGACGTCTGTGCTGACCGCAATAAGAGTTTCTCGCTCGACGGTGTGACGGTGTGGGGGTTGGGGGTCGATACATCTATCCAGGTCTGCGCGGGCGGGGTCAGAAACGGAAAGCTGGTCGACTCCTGTCAAGGTGACTCAGGCGGCCCACTGTTCCACGACGGGTACCTGCTGGGTGTCGTCAGCTGGGGCTTTGGGTGCGCCGGTGTCAACGCGGGTGGCGTCATGGCAAAGCCGACGGTCGGTGCCTACGCGCGTCTGGCAGCCTTTCGCGACTGGATCGGCAGCGTGGGCGTCGATCTCGACATGGGCGAACCCGGGGTGCCGGGTGTCTGGAAGGCCAAGCTCTCGGCGGTCGACACGGTCCGCGGCAAGAAGGTCGTAGACATCACGTGGGAACCACCAATCGGCTTCTCGGACGACGTTGACTCCTACCGCGTGATGGTCAATCACGACTGGCGGCCGCAACGGTGGATGATGCTCGAGACCGAGAGCACCAAGGCTGAACTAAGCGGCTTGGTTGCCGGGCGCGAGTACACCTTCATCGTCCAGGCGGATACCGGGGACGGCTACGGGGCTCCCACGGCCCTCAACCTTCTCGTGGACGGAGATTCCTCACAGCCCTGGGTGGTCTCGCTGGGGGACTCCTTCATATCCGGAGAAGCAGGTAGATGGGCCGGCAATACCGATGCCCTGGGAGGCCGCGACGAGATCAACACGAGCGACCGCGCCTACTACGACTCCCAGCACGGCGAAACGATCGAGGAATGCCACCGATCCCAGTCGGCCCTGATTCACATCGGAGTTGCCAGGTCCATGAACTTCGCCTGCAGCGGGGCCATCACCGTGTCGACGTACGAGGACGGCGTATGGAAGCCCGGCGTCGACGCGGTGCAGCAACCCGACGTGAACCTCGGCAAGTTCGGCCCCGCCGTCGGCCAGACAAAACTTCTGGAGGACTTCGCGAAAGAGAACACCGTGGCGATGGTGGTCCTGTCAATCGGCGGCAACAACTTCTTCTTCAGTCGTATCGTCAAGGATTGCCTGTTCGCCTATTTGGACCGGAGCCCGACAGGCTGTCGTAATGACCCCGAGCTCAACGCCCTCTTATCGCCAGCCTGGAGTTCGCGAGTGAAGGTGGAGATCAGGGATGCCATCACCAACATCATCCTGGCCATGAGGAGTGCCGGGTACGACAACTCCGAGTGGACACTCGTGCAGCACCTGTATCCGCGGCCGATCGCCTACCCCAAGGACATGCGCTACCCGGAGACCACGGTCCTCAACGACATGTATCGCCAGTACAACGGCGGGTGCGGGATGAGCGATGCCGACATCCTGTGGGCCGATGACACCGTGCTACCGACGATCAATAGCACGGCGAAGGAAGCGGCCGCTGCCGCCAAGGACCGGTTCCCCGACCTCCGGCTCGTGCAAATGGACACGACCAATGCCTTCAAGGGCCATGAGTTGTGTCACAAGAACGTGTATCGAGTTGATTCATCGAATCGTGAGGATCGCAGGGGCGTCGAGACCTGGCGCGATGTTGATGCGGCGGACAAGTCGGAGTGGATGAAGGAAATTGACATCAGCCGGATCGGCGACGTAACTCTCGAGGAGTCGTTCCACCCCAACTTCTGGGGGCAACTTGCCCTGCGCAATTGCATGCGAAAGTTGTGGAACGGCGGCGATATCGTGAGCGGTGGAAAGTGCAGCCCCCTTAGGGGTCGCAATGAGCGCGGCGAGCCCGAGATGAAATTCGAGCCTGATCCGTTGCTCACCTTCCTCGCGCCGGCTAGGTGAGGGCCACCTCGCCCAGCGACGACGGCGTGGGAGATGTAGAAGCATCCGTCGGCCTGCAGTCGTTGGCAACGTCGACCCATTCGGACTCCGGTCTACTTGCTCCTTGCCCAGTAGACCCGGTTGGACTCGGTCTCGGCGTACGTCACGTAGGCGGCAAGGCCCTTGGATGGCCGCACTTTGCGGGTCCACACGAAACGGCCGTCAGGGCCCACGATGATCGAGGAGCTTCCCCGGCGGAAGGTGTCCTGGCCGGGTGAGCGCACCCACGGGGTCAGGACCGCGCCGGCGGGCAGTCCCCCGGTCGTTCCCCTTGCTCGTACGACGTCGAAGCGTCCTGACCGCGTGCGCTGGCCGCGCGTCAAGTCAATCCACGCGTTCACGACGACACCGAGGCTGAGGAC